>CALLPO010000107.1 GCA_938015605.1 uncultured Candidatus Altimarinota bacterium
CCTGAAATATATCAGAATAATGATTTAGAATCATTAATTGAAGAACTTTGCAATCCAATGATGAATATAACCTATAAGGATATTGCTAATGTATTGGTAAAATTTTTTTTAGCATATATTTATCCTGAGTCCACAAATCTTAAAGTCCCATTAGTGGAAATTGAGGAATTGTTCTCAACAGCTGAGGAATTAATAGCTAGTAATAATAAAGAACTTAATCAATGAAGAAAAGTACCCCTGTATTCAAATGATGCAGACATTCAACACCAATTGAAATGCATAAGTGAAAACTATTATTGACTAGCAATGATATGTGATGCTGCACCAAGTATAGTAATTTTTAAAGATGTAGTTGACCATATAGTAGATGCAAATATTACTGAAAAATCTTATTATGGACTTGATTTAGGTAGTGGTTCATGATGGCTACACTTAGCACAGTATATTCAGGCAAGAAGAAATGGGTTCACACAAATTGAAAATCATTGAATTGAACTAAATGAAACAGGTTCACTCAGAGCAAACATATTAGCTAATAAGCTTCAGACTTGAAAAATTATTCACTGAGATTCAACTACTAGTGGAATTTATAATAAATTACCACAATCCGCAATTTTGAATCACTTATCAAATGAGAACCTTCCTACTACAGATATAGAAATGAATGGAAAACATGACCCATTTCATGAAAATAATAAAACAATTTTTACTGATACATTAAAATGAAGAATTACTGAAAATACAACATTTTTTCCACGTGAAATTAGCATGGAAGTGAGATTATGAAATTTTCACCAAAAACTCAATTGAATACCAGAAAATGGTTTCTGATTTGTTACATTAGATCAAATGGAAGAGTGAGTAAGACAAAAAGTAGAAAAATGATTTTTTCAATTCCCTACAATGAAAAAATGGAGTATCTATAAAACCACATACTTAGAAAGTCTAAGTTTATGAGATAGGTTAGAAAAAATTCCACAACCAGAAATTTGAAAGGAACTATTATGAAGTCAATTGAAACCAGGCATAATAAATAGACCTTCTTGATTTATAAGAAGGTGGGATGATGATTAAAAATTAATAACCTACTCAATCTCTAATTCTTTCAAGCATACTTGTATCAACTTCAGAAATAGATTTTGGCATTTTAGCTTCTAATTTGATAAGAAGATTTCACTTCTTACTCCCCTCACTTTTTCAAAAATCCTTTACTCTCATTTTAGTTCCTGGCTTTGTTCAAGCTGGGATTTTTATTTTTTTCTTTTGACCATATACTCCTGAAATTTCTATAGAACATCATAAAATAAGATCAAAAATTGGAACTTCATATGTCTTTTCAAAATCAAGACTTACTGGTTCTTTTTTTGGTTCTTGTTGTGTTTGTTGCTGTCCTCCAAAAGGATTCCCTCTTGATTGTTGTTGACCTCATCCAAATAAATCCTCCATATTGAATTCAAATCCTCCTCAACCTTTTTGTTGTCTAGCTCATCAACTAAACATATCTTCAAAACCTCAAAATCAACCAGATTGTCATCAAGCTCATCCAAAAGGATTTCCAGTTGCTCATCCAGTACTTCCAAACATATCATATTGTTTTTTCTTCTCATCATTAGAAAGAGTTTGATATGCTTCATTTACTTCCTTGAATTTCGCTTCTGCTCATGCATCTCCCTTGTTTTTATCAGGGTGATATTGCATAGCTTTCTTTCTATATGCC
Source organism: uncultured Candidatus Altimarinota bacterium (assembly GCA_938015605.1). Classification (GTDB taxonomy): domain Bacteria; phylum Patescibacteriota; class Gracilibacteria; order BD1-5; family UBA6164; genus CALLPO01. The sequence continues at coordinate 1,718 of CALLPO010000107.1, forward strand.
TTTTTGATTTCAGCAGCATCAGCTGATTTTTTTACTCCTAGAGTATCATAAAAGTTATTGCTCATATTTATTTGACTTTTAATATTTTTTAAGTATAAACTATTTACTTATTCAAAATAACAATACAAATTATATGAAAAAAATAGTTTTATTAATTATATCTCTTTCTACTGTTTTTACAAGTAGCATTTCAGTTAATGCTTGAGAAGGGACAATTGAACAAATGCTTAATTTGCCTTATGCTATAGAACAAATTGAATATAAACTATCTGCACTCCCAGAGAAAACATTTTCAAACTCAGCAGTTCAAAAAAAGTATAATGAAATTAAAGATATAAATAAAGTTCTTACTGATGAATTTTATAGGAAATATAAAGCCTGAGATATTGATTATTATACAACAAAAGGGATCATCACTAATCACAAGTTATTTATATATAACACTGGTAAGCTCTTTGAATACATTGAAAAAAAACTAGAGAACCCAAATTATGTGATGATAGATGAAAATATTATTGATAGTTATTCTCAAATGAGAATTAATATAAATAGAATTAAATATTTATACTCTGTAGCAAAAAGTAATAATCAAAATAAACAAGTAATAGAAGAAATTGATTATGAAGTTGAATATGAAGTTGAATATAATGGATATAATAATTTTCATAATCATCACAATAATAACTACTATCAAAACAATACATATATTAATGGATATAATAATGGCTATTACAACAGTAATTATAATAAATATCACAACAATCAATATAATCAACAATATTATAACAACCAAAATCATTATAATGAGTGAGCTTAACTATATTCTTACTAAGTTCTTAAATCATTAGAATAAAATATATTAAATATCTTAATAATAAATTACTATGAAAAACAGTGAAAGTTACTCTCAATTAAAAAGAGAAAATCATATATGAAATACTGATAGGTATTCAAATTATTTAAAAAATAACAAAAAAAGCTAGATTACTCTAGCTTTTTTTGTTACCCAAATATATATTTTCATTTAGCTTTATCACTTATTACTTCTTTATCTTTGAATGCTACTACTCTTTTTCACATAGTATTTACTATATTTTTATCATGAGTCGCAATTATTATCGTCTTCCCTTCTTTATTCAGATCTTCAAATATTTTCATAACTTCAAGAGCTGTTTCAGGATCTAGATTACCAGTTGGTTCATCTCAAATAATTATCTGAGGATCATGAACAAGTGCTCTCGCAATTGCTATTCTTTGTTTTTCTCAACCTGATATTTCATATGCAAATCTGTCTTTTTTAACTAGAAGCCCTACTTGTTCTAAAGCTTCAGGAACTTTTCTTCTGATTACTTCATCAGTATACCCACAAACTTCCATAGCAAAGGCAACATTTTCATAAATACTCTTTGACTCTAGAAGTTTATAATCTTGAAAAATAACTCCTGTATTCCTTCTATATTCTTGAAGGATGTCCTCATTCATATTTTTATATAGAGCCATACTTGAATCTAAAATAATATCCCCTGACATAGGTTCCATATCTCAGATTAGAGATCTAATAAGTGTGGTCTTACCACTTCAAGAATGACCAATAAAAAAAACAAAGTCTCAAGCTTCAATGTTTAAATCAATATCTCTCAAAACAACTTTGTTTCCAAATGCTAATGTAAGGTTTGAAATTTTCATAAATATTATTTATCTCCTTAAAATATTCCCTATTATATAAACATCTATAGTTTTCTCAAATCTTTATCTTAGCAAAAAGTTTCTAAATCATTTTTTACATCAGAATAAAAATCTTTCTCAATTTCATCTTTGAACTTAATGTACAATTTATCAGAGATTACTCATTTATCAAGCATATCATCTATCATTCTATATTCTAGTGCAAATATTGATTTTTCAGCTAATTTTGTATCAAGTATTACTGTTGTTTTTTCAAATGATGCCACCACTCTATTTAGTTTCTTTTTTGCTTTAGAAAGAAGATCTTCATAGAATACTTTAATATTTTCAAATACATTTTTATCAAAACCTAAGTCATATCTTGATAATTCATCCAGTTCAGCAATTACTCTCTTTATAATAATAATTCTTGCTCTATTTCTTATAAAAATGTCAGCTGGAGAAGTTTTTTCTGAGTATGCCCAAAGTGCAATTCTTTGGAAAATGTCATAATCATTTTCTCACTTATTCACTTTTCTTAGTTGACCTTTTCCTGTCGAGAGCCTATCAATCTGTTGTTCAATTTTTCTAAGAATATATCTAAAATTTTTCTCTCCAATTTCATTTCATAAAAATAACTCTTTTAGAAATTTTTTCTCAGCTCATAGAGAATGTAAACTCACTGCTCTTCTAATAAGTTTCTCACTTGATTTGTCATGATCTTTTAGAAATTTTCTAAAATCTTTTACTCATTTTTCTAATCTATCTCCATATTTACTTTTTAAGTGTTTGTATTCTTTTTTGATAATTCATCATTTTTTATACATCATATCTAATTTTGAAAGAACACTAATCATCATAAGTATATTTCCTTCAAAATACTCAAACTTTTCAAAACTATGTAGTTTTGAAACCTTTGTTTTTCTCATTAAAGCAGGTATTGTTGTAGCTTTAATAATAAGAGTAAACATAATACTCCCAATAACTAGAATTAGAATAAAATCTTTAATTGAAAAATCGTAATTCCAACCAACTGAATCTTGAAATCTCTGAATCTTTTCAAATCATTCTTGTCACTTACCTGGAATAAGTAATACCATCATCAAAGCAAGTGCTCATCTTAAGCTTCACCATGATAATACATGCTGCCAATTCATTGGAACTCTTTCTCATACTTTTAGAAAATTCAACAATCCAATTGGAAGATAAATACTAATTCATCTAGCAACAGAGACCACCACTAGAGTTATTAGAACAGGCATTATAAATTGTGATATTTCAATCCCATCTATATCTGAGAGTATTAATCCAATAAGTATAAACACAATTGAATTTGAAATAAATGCCATAAATTCCCAAAATTTTCTTACATGTTTTTCCACTTTTGGCGTAACCTTATATCTTCAATAATTTCACATTACAATTCAGGCAATAACTGTTGCTACTACTCATGAAATTCAAATATAGTTTATATGTAGCGTATGATGGAAATAGTGAGTAATAAGTTCTGCAACAACAAAAGTTAAATGAGCTAGCACCATTGTCAGTACAATTTCAACTCCTTCATCATTTTTCACATAACCAATCATCTTAGAAAAAAACATTCAAGCAAGTCATCCAAATATTGCTCAACCAATCATCATAGTTAAGAATGAAATTCATCAGAAGACAAAAGTAGAACCATCAATTCAAGCTCACGACATAATTATTCCAAGCACTACAAGAAATAATGCAACAGCAGTACCATCATTAAATAAACTCTCTCATTCAAAAAGTAATGCTAGTCTTCTTGGGGCTCAAATACTGTGAAAAATAGCAAGTACAGCTACGGGATCAGTTGCTGAAATAATTACTCAAAAGAGTAGTGTTACTAAAAAAGGGATTTCCAAACCAATCAAAGCAAATATAAAATATAACCCTCATCCAATAATTACAGCTGACAACATCAATCAAAATACTGCGAGCATTCATATTGTTTTCCAGTCTTTTATAATTTTTTTGTAATCAATCTTATAACTTGCTTCAAACAACAAGATAGGTAAAAAAACAAAAAATAGTATATCTGGTGTAAGCTTGAAATGATTAATGAATGCAAAGGTCTCTGTATTTGCTAATGGTACCAAGAATAGTCCAACAATTACCAGTAATACTGTATATGGAAAATTGATTTTTCTACTTACTAAAAATGTAAAACTAGCTATAAGGAGTAATAATAAGAAAGAAAGAGTCCCTGTAAGAAAAGTAATTTGTTCCATAAATTAAATTTTTTAGTATAAATTATTTCTGTATTTTATATTATTTTTTCTTTTGGCAAGACTTTTTTAAAGATTTCACTCTTTACAATAATCGCATTTTATTTCTAAGCAAATAAGTCTAAAAAAATCTTTATCAAAAAGTACTTTTTTTATTTGACATAATTTATTTTTGGAATAAAAACTGTCTATTATTTTTTGTTGTGCAAGAATAATTTTATTTAATACATACGTACTTATGTTAGAAAAATTACTAAAAATTACTCTCTCAACAATGGGAGTATGAGCATATTTAACTCTAATGAACTGACAAGCATTTGCTTCTGCATCAGCTTCTTGAGTTGTACCTGAATTAAACATTGTTTCATGAGTAATCATGTGACTAATAATGCTTTGAGTTATTGCATTAATTGCTACTGAAAAAGTACAAAGAACACTCGTAGTATTTTTTGTTGCTACATGATTAATATTTTTGACATATACTCTAGGAAGTTTTTTCCCATCAATGAGTTTTTTAACACTTGACCAAGCATTTAGTAGTATAGATTGAGAAGTAATTCTTCTGCTTGTTTGAATGATGATAATTGTTTGAGTACTTGCTCAAACTAAACTCTTTGAATGGTTGGCATTTAAAATGTTTGTTTTTTCAAAATGAAACATTAAAAAATTGTACTTTATGTTTTTTCTAATTACTGCTGTCTTATCAGCTTTCTTAGATAATGTAACAACAATTTTCCTTATTACTCCAGTTGCTATATCTATTTGTAGATTATTTGAACTCAATCCTGTGAGGCTAATAATAGCACTTATTATTGCTTCAAATGTTTGAGGAGCTGCAACTCTAATTGGAGATCCACCAAATATTATGATTTGAAGTTATGCTGGCCTTTCATTTATGGATTTTATAAAAAACATGGCTCTACCTGCAACAGTAATTCTTTTTGCTGTAATGTTTAAGCTTTACTATTTCCTAAGGAAAGATTTAGAGAAAGCTAAAAAAATCAAAAACTTCAAAAAAACTATTAAAGAAATGTCACCAAACTATAAGATTAAGCATAAAAAGCTTCTTATTGCTAGTCTCTGAACACTTGCTTTTGTTATAACATTTTTCTTCCTACATGGTATGTTCCATATGCCTGCTGCTGTTCCTGCAATTGGTTGAGCTGCTATACTTATGCTTGCAAGAGATAGACTTATTAGAAGAAAATTTGGTAGAGATAGAGAAAGAATGGAAGAAGCTGTACATAAAACATTTGCAAATGATGTTGAATGGTTAGTAATAGGTTTCTTTGTATTCTTATTCATGGTTGTAGGAGCTTTAGAACACACTGGTGTTTTACAACTTGCTGCACAATTTATCCAAGATAGTTTCAGTGATAATCTTTTACTATGTGCATTAGTTATTCTTTGGGTTTCTGCACTATTCTCAGCATTCCTAGATAATATTCCTTTCACTGCAGTAATGCTTCCTGTGGTTGCTAGTCTTGTAGAGTTCTATGGACCTGGTTCAACTTTCTTATGGTGGTCACTTGCGTTTGGTGCTTGTCTTGGTGGTAACTGAACTCTTATATGAGCTTCTGCTAATATCGTAGCTGCTTGATTATTACAAAAAGAAAAGTTCAAGCTTACTTTTATGGAATTCTTCAAAGTTGGTTTCCCATCAATGATTTTCCAAGTATTCCTTGCTTCATTTGCTGTTTGGGCAATGTTTATTATGAGATAAGAAAAAATACATTTTAATAAAAAAACCTATCATTTATATGATAGGTTTTTTTATTTTTAATTTTTTATTTCCCCTTATTAGCTTCTTCTTGTTTTTTCATTCTTTCCTCATGTGCTTTCTTTTTCTCTTCTTGTTTTTTATTTTTAAACTCATCTTTTTTCTTTTCCCATTGAGCCTCTTGTTTTTCAATATCTCAAAGCATTTTATTAATTCTTTGTTCTACTGTTTTTCTTGGTTTAGAGTACTTTTCACGACTTACACTGAGAATTTTCTCATATCTTGAGTGGAAAATTTTATCATTTTTTTCATTAGGAGCAAAAGTTGAGGCTGAGAATGTAGTTGTGGGCATACCATCAACAAGCAGTTTAGAGTAAATGTTATATTTTTTAATATTCATCAAGTCTTCTTCAGTAATATCTCAGGCATACAAATCTTTAAGAATTGCAGCATCATGATGTCATACTTGGAAAGAAACTATAGATCAAACATTCCCAAATACAGCTCATCTTACTTCTTCACTCATCTGATCAATATACTGATTAGCCATCACTAGGTTTAATTTATATTTTCTGGCTTCTGATAAAATTGTTGCAAATGAGTCTGTTGCAAAGTTTTGAAATTCATCAACATAGAGATAAAAATCAACTCTATCTGACTCTACTATATCTGCCCTACTCATTGCATCCATTTGAAATTTAGTTACCATCATAGCTCATAAAAGTGCTGAAGCATCTTCTCCAATTTTTCACTTACTCAGATTCACAATAATAATTTTTTTATTATCCATTGCCCATCTAATAGAGAAAGAATTTTTAGATTGTCCTAAGATATTTCTAAGAATGGTAGAACTCAGAAATTGCCCAACCTTATTTAAAATAGGTCATGCTGCTTCTACTTTTTGATTTGGTGCCATTTTAGCAAATTCATTTTTCCAAAAGTTTTTCACAACTGGATCAGTAATTTTATTTACAACTTTATTCCTAAAAACATCACTTGTAAGCATCAATGGTATAGAAATAAGAGTCGTATTTGGATATTCAATAAGAGCCAAAATTGTATTCCTTAGAATATGTTCTAGCCTAGGCCCCCAGGAGTCTCAAAATATTTTTTTAAAAATTCAAACAAGTCCAGAAGCTACTAATGGTCTATGTTCTACAGGAACATCATCCAACATATTAAAAGCTATTGGAGCATCCCTATCACTAGGGTCAAAAATAATTGTCTGATTTGTTCTTGATTTTGGAATAAATCCAATAACTGCTTCAGCTAAATCTCCATGTGGATCAATAACAGCTACTCATCTTCATTTTCTAATATCATCAATAATCATATTTTCAAGAAGTGTAGATTTTCACATACCTGTCTTTCAGATAATATACATATGTCTTCTTCTATCACTTGGTCAGATTCAAAACTCTAGATTAGTTCATCTAAAGTTAGTAGTTCAAATTGGAGTTAAATCAGTATTTTTTTTATCTTCAAGAATTGGAAGATTAGAAGGTGGTTCAAAGTTTCTAGCATCAACCCAATTAATTTGAGGAGTTTTAACATAACTTGTAGGAAGATGAACTAGACCAGAGAGCTCACTTGTATTTAATACAAAGCTGTTAGCAGCTGTTATATTTCTTTTTTTTATATTTTCTATTGCTTCTTTATCTCTAGAAAGTGATTTTAATCTAAAAGAATTTCCTCAAAAATTAGCAAAAACTCAGAGCGTAGAAGCAATTTCTTTTACAGCCATTTTTCATTCAATAGTATCTTCTCCTGCATGAATAATATTTAAACTTGTTTTGTAACCTGGACTTGAAATTTTAGTAATAAATTTCATAGGCATGTTTACTGTCTTATTATCGACAACAACTTCATCTCAGCCTCATTTTTCATCCTCATTTCAATCTTCTCATGCTGTTTCTAATATCTTTTCTTCAGGTTTAGAAAGGAATAACCCAATTAATTTAAAGAATCAAATTATAGGAAAAAGTAGGATTTTTACATATACTAGGTTTTCATTCAACAGAATTCTTTTAATCCAAAGAGGATAATTAGATGTAAGCACTTTTACAATTTTGTCACTTCATTTTTTCCATGTTTTATTCTCAACAGGTGCAAAGTTTACTTGAATGGTATTTAGTGAGTAACTCCCTGTTCTTGATAAGGCTGATGTAATTGATGAGTACGGATCTACCATGTCTTTTTGTCATTCCACTTGAAGTTCAGTAAAAGTTTTAATTGGATACAAAAAATGTTTTGAATGCCCTACTTCTCAAACAATCATTTTACTACTTGGAACTTTCTCTAAATAATCTTTTATCTCATTAATTTCCACATCATTAAAATGTGCATAAATCTGATTTTTCAAAAAATTTGTATATTTAACCGGAGAAATAACAAAGAATCTAATTCTATTTCAAATCTTAGTAATCTCTACAGAAAATGAAGGACCTCTAAATTTTTTCTTCCCAAAGACTCCTCTATGATAATCATCATAGGCTTGGTGTAATATAATCAATATGTGTTCAAAGACTCCTGGCCCTTTCTCATTGTTTCTATCAACTAGAATTTCTAGTACATTTTTTTTCATTAGTATTTTTATTTTTGTATCATATAACTTTAAAATATTTAAAGCATAGATTAAATAATGTTTTGTTTAGTATTTCTGCAATAAAACATAGAGTTTTCTCTAGTATACACACAAATATCTCTACTTATTATAGCATGATTATAGTTAAAAAACTACTTAACTCAAGTATCTATTTTGAATAAATACTTGACTTCTATCTTTTGTGAGTTAAATTTATCTTTAACTTAGCTATAAATTCTAGCTTTTTCAGAAACAAAAACTAAATAAAGGGATGAAGAATGAAAAAATTAATATTCACATTAGTGATCTTATGCTCATGTATTGGAGTAATGATCATTTGTATAGAAGGATTACATAAGATTAGTGGAACCATAGCAGACACAGAATTATTAGGATATACTATAAATTTTTTAATGCTCTGTGTGGGAATCATGATTGTAAGTAGTTTATGGAATTCAACTATTAGGTACCTATCATTATTGATATTCATTACTATTGCAATAGTACCATTCCTAAACGATTATATTAAACCTGAATATAGCCAAGATACGTTACTCTATTGTATCATTATGTTTATAATCTATACAATTGATAGAGAAGAATTTACTTAAACTATTATTAAAACAAAAATTTCTCAAGGAGGAGAATATGAACAATATAATTTTAGCATTTTTATTCCTAATGTTAACACTAGGATATATAATATATGCAATAAGTCAGTTAGTTATAATATCTTTTTATTCAAAAGTTGAGAAGTATTATTACAGACTATCCATAACATATTTCTTAAAGAAAACTAAGAATTGTTTTATTGTCCCCTTCTAGGGGGCTTTTAATTTACATATTTTTTTCAGAAAATTCAATGTAAACTGCACTGAACTCTAACTTCATACTCATCTAAGTCACTGACATCAAACTCTAGGTATGCTGGGTTTCAAGGCTGTATAAATTCTTCATAGACTAAGTCTCAGTATTCATCAAATATTGCTATATTTCATACAAAATGTGACTCCTCATCAGAATGATCAACTTCTATTTTAATTGATCAATCGTCCATTTTCTCAATAATGGGCATATGTTCAGCTTCAATTCATACCATAAACTCTTCATCAAGAGAATGAACATGAGGAGTTATTTCTTGGAAATATTCTCCTGATTCATTACATTGTGGGCAGAAAAAGTTATCTCAGAGAGAATCAAATCTAGTTCAGTATTCTATTCAATCTTCTGTTTCTCAAACCATTTCATCATAGATGTAATTACATTTTGTACACAAGTATTTCATAACACAGCATTATTATTTTTAATTTTTTAAATTTTAGCTAAAATAATAATAAATACAATATTTAAAATTAATTTTCATCTCACTTATGCAAAAGTACTCTCTAAAAGACAAACAAAAATTTGATGAATTATTCTGAAATAAAATAGAAGCTTCTCAAATTGAAATAGATTATCTTGAAAAAACTAAAAAATATATTAACTATATTAAATGGATTCCATGAATTAAAATGGTATGAATTGGTAACTCACTTTCTATGAATTCCGCTAACAAAGAATCAGATATTGATTTATTAATTGTAACTGATGAAAAAAGGATGTGGATTGTACGTTTAATTTGTACCTTTATTTTCCAAATAATAGGTGTACGTAAAACAGATAAACATCATGCATGAAGAATGTGTTTAAGTTTTTTTTGTACACTTAAATGATTAAATTTTTGACAGTTTTCTCTTAAAAAAGATCCCTATTTATATTTCTGGATACTCTATTTTAAACCTATTTTAGACTTTGATAAAACTTATAATCTTTTTTTAGAAAAAAATCAAGAGTGGGCAGATTATTCAAGTTTTAAAAATCTAATAGAAAACAATAGAGACTCTATTATCTACTCTAAAACAAATAGTAAGGGTATATTAAATAGTACTCTCAATAAAATTATTTCACTTGTAGATAATCTTTGTAAAAAACTACTACTACCAAAGACTCTGAATAGTTATGAGAATATATGAAAACCCTTTGGTGTGATAATTAATGATGATATGTTGAAATTTCATAACTGAGATATTAGAAAAGACATTGCTCAAAAATTTAAATAAAAAACAAGAGGAACATCCTCTTGTTTTTTATTTATCTTATTTAGTTATTTCTACAACCTTTCTTACTTCAACTTTTCAAATATTTCATTCAGCTACTTCAAGGACTTTAAGTACTAAATGTTCATCAATATCTTCTCAAAGTATTTCAAATTGTAAGCTTTCTCATTTCTCTGGGAATCTTTCTAACTTAGAAGTAAGAAAGTAACTAAGTGTTTCTCCATCAAATTCTTTTTCTGCAAATCCTAAGTCTTTAAATTCTATATTAAATAATTGTAATACATCCTCAAACATTACTGAAGCTTCTATATCATAAATATTTGTACCTTTATTTATTATTTCTTCAGTTTCTTTATCAGTTTCATCACGTATTTCTCAAAATATCTCTTCTATAATATCTTCAAGTGTAACAAGTCATGCTACTCAACCATATTCATCAATTACAATAGCAATAACTTTGTGAGATTTTTGGAAATCTTCTAATAAATTATCAATAGGTTGATTCAGAGAAACCTTTATTGGTTTTACCAAATTAAGATCAGATAACTTCATTGATTTATCCTTCTGAGAAACAAGGTCTCTTACTGTAAGAATATGAGTAATCTTATCAATAGTCTTAGAATAGACTGGAATTCTACTATGTGTGTGAGTCAGATAGAAATCTAGAGCTTCTCACACAGTAGTATCATCACTTAGTGCTTCTATGTTTACACGAGGAGTCATTATTTCTTCAGATGTAATTTCCCCAAATTCAAGTACATTTTTTAAATGTTCATGTTGTTTATGTTCTAATCCTCAACTATTTCTTCACATATCAATAAATGCTTCTATTTCACTTTCACTTACTGCTTCTTGTTTTGTTTTACCTGTGAATATTTGAATAATTTTTTCAAGTAGATAAACAATAGGAGTCAATACAAACATCAAGAATCTATATATCTTTGAAACCGAAAGAGATATTTTTTCTGCATTTTTTGTAGCAAAACTTTTTGGAGCGATTTCACCAAAAATTAACAGCAATAAAGTAATAATTCAGGTTGCAACTCAAACAGCAACAGAAGCTTCTATTCAAGAAGTTTCAGCAATACCTGTAGCTATTACTGTAGCAAGTGCTGCCGTAAAAGTATTAACTAAGTTGTTTCAAATTAAAATAGTGATAAGAAGTTTATCACTTCTATCTTTTATGAATTTTAAGTCTTTTGATCAAAATTTTCACTCTTTAAGAAGAGCATCAATTTTATGTGAAGGTAAGCTCATTAAGGCTAGCTCTGTACCTGAAAAGAATCATGATAACACAAATAATACAACAAATAGTAATATGGTTAAGGGGTCCACTTGGTGAAATTAAAAATTAATAAAGTTAGTCTAGTAGATATTTTAGTAAAAAAAAGATGTTTGTAAAGCAAAAAATTACTTTGATGATACAACTTCCTTTTGTTCAGAAATTAATCTTTTTTCATCATCTATTACAATACTATTTCCTAAATATTTTAGAAGCACTTCATCACTATCATCAATAGGGACAATATATATGTCTTTATTAGAATTATTATCATATCATTTTATATTATAAGAAAGTACTTCATTTGTAGTATTTTCTAATAAAATTGCATAATCATATGTAGCAAAATCAAATACATAATCATTCCCTCCTGTACTTGATAAACTTATGACTCATCCATTATTCTGAATATATCATTCTCAGGCTTCTAATACTCCATCAAGTTTAGAAATCTCTTTTAATTCATTAAACTTATTGTATTTTTCTTTATTAAACTGGTATAAATATACAATGCTTCTTTTATTAAGAGTTAAGTATAAACTTCAATTTATAGTGTTTCCAATTTTATCATTAAGTGAATCACCGTTATAAATATTTTTATCTATATAATTACTTGTTTTAGTGTTGTTCCAGAAAATACTATTAAATCCTGTCCCTGGAGCTATATAACCAAATTTAATTTTTCTGTGTAGTGCATCATCATCTTGAAATCCATAATTATACAACTCTCAGCCAGTTGAACTTACGCTAAAATTATCACTATTAGCATTATCATCTAGTAATTCTCATACAGTATAATCATATGATGAAAAGTCTATTAATGTATTATCAGAGTCTCAAAATGGTAAATTTCCAATTTTTCAAGATCAAGAATTAGCAAGCATTACAATACTTCATCCATATTCTGCTAAAGGGAAATCAGTACTTCATGAGTTCATATATAATTTCAAAGGAATTGAAAGATGTGATCATGAACAATAAATTGATGAATCATCTGTATATAATTCTGTTGAAACAGTTCAACTATTTGTAGAACCGCTCATTGAAAAATTAGTTGGGCAGCTTAAATTATCACTGAATCCTCATCAGTTTGAATTAAGTGAACGAGCTAATTTAAATACCACTCTTGCATTATCTGAAATTACTCTAGAAAGTTTATTTTTAATATTAACATAATTATGATTTAGAGAAAGTGTAACTGAACTAGAAAGTATAATAGTAGCCATCGTTAAAGATATGGTTACAAGAACTAGTGCATATATTAATATACTTCCCCTTTTTAATGAATGTTTCATGGTTAGAAATTTAGATTTACATTATAAAGGTTCTCATTTCATATGTCTTCCCAGGCAATTCATTCACTCTCTTTTCAATATTGTAATAGAAGTGATAGATTCATATCTGCAATGGCTTTTCAATTAAAGAGAGTTGATTGAAAATCTCTCAAATAAATATCAGAAAATATTTTATCACTATAGAAAGTTAATTGATACACTTCTTCTGGATTTAAATCTATTTCTGATAATTCACTAGCATTAAGTGTTCTATATCATAAATGCTTCTGATTATAAAGCGGATAGGTAGATGTACTATTAAAGATTCTCTTTGATCTTGGATCGACGAGAGCAATTATAGCTCATCAAGTTGAACCTGAGTTAGATAAAATCAATATATCTGTACCTTCTCATTCACTTTTATTAATAAGTAAATCTTTATTTTCATATGTTCTATTCAAAACTTCAAATTGGTGTATGACATCATTAAGTGAAACTATAAGCTCTGATGAACGGTTTGAAACTCACAATTCTTGTAGCGTACTTCAAACTAAATTTAGTACTCCTAAAAAAATAATTGATGAAATAGTTACTGCAATAACTAATTCAGCCAAGGTAAAAGCTAACCTATTTCTTAATTTTTCTTTCATTCAGAAGAGCAAGTTAATATATCAAATAATATTTTAATGATAGAAGTTTCTTTGTAAAGAGAATATTTATTTTTGGCTTTACAAAGAGTTATATATGCATAAAATATAGCTATATATTCTACTAATATTTTTTAGAAAATGCTAAAAAGGAATAAATATGCAGAGTCTCTAGCTTGAATTATCATCTGAGTTTTTATTCTTTCACTTGTAATTCTTGGAATTTGAAAACTTTTGTCACACTCAAATGATCTTATCTGATCATATAAAGATTCTATTAATCTCAGGATTCTAAAAAATAATTTATCACATATTTTATTAAAAACTGATACCTCAAATGTATTAGAAAATCAAGTATTCTATATTCATAAAAACACTTCTATTCCAGGCAATTTTACATTTGATGTATATACTTGAAGTACAAATGCTAGATATAAATACATTGATGTTAAATGAAATCACATTGCTCAAGGTGATCTTGCAACATTTGAAAAAGATATCTATGCTCGTTTCCTTTATATTCAGAGAGAAGACACTGCTTTAAATTCACAAAATCAAGTAATCAGAGCGAGTATAAAAAAGCTTATAAAAAAATAATCCAAATTGGATTATTTTTTTATAAGCTTTTTCTTAATCATAGATTTTTTTTTCTTCTTTTCAAGCATTTGATTGAAGTCTTGTATTAATCACATAGAGAAATAAAACAAACTTATTCAAACTAGTAGTCATGCTAATCAGAAAAAATGTTCCGAAATAATCAATATAATAAAAGTTAAACTCACAGGTAATTCAAGGAAACTTGAAACAATTTTTGGGTTAAGATAATAGGCTTCAATCATATGAATTACAACTATTAATGCTACTATTGAGATTAAAACCATTGGGTCACCATAGGTAATATATGCAACTAACATTATTGGAATTGAAGAAAGTATT
>CALLPO010000108.1 GCA_938015605.1 uncultured Candidatus Altimarinota bacterium
AGGTTTTGTTCAAGGTAATCTCACTACACCACTACAATTACCTGATGTAACTTTTGGATCAGTAAGAGTAAATGGTCCTGCTAAATTTGTTTCACCAGTATTAGTTACTTTAATTTTGAAACCAGCTTGTCCTCCTGAAAGAATAGTTTGATTTTCAGTTCAATCAATTGCTGTTTTTTCAATACCAATATTTGGTGTTTTAGGTTTAGTAATTGTAAAACTTTCTGAACATTTATCTTGTTGAGGTTGATTATCAACTGTACAGTTTACAGTATAATTTCACTCCGTAAGTCATGTAAGATTACCACTAAATGTTGTCCCTTGGTATCCATTAGTTGAAAATGTTTTAATAACATTACCATTTAATGAATATTTTACAGTAAAGTTGTCATTATTTTCTCCTCTACAAGTAAAACTACTATTTGAAGGAGCAATATTACTATTTCCATTATTAACTGTTAAATTCAAACAGTTAGGCTCATCTATAATTACTTGTGAAGAGTTTTCTTTGTTAGGTAATTCATTTGAACTTAAAATAACTGTATTTACTCACTGAGGAAAAGTTCCTTTTTGAACATTTGTTTTAGTACAAGTATATGGAGGAAAAAATTCTCCTGGAAGTAAGCTCCCAATAACCCTATCACAACTAGGAGTTAAAGGGTCAGTTATTTTAACATTAGTTAAAGTAACATCTCCCACATTTCTAACATAGATTTTAAATACTGCATCATCTCAGATATTTACAGTTTGAGAATCATCTGCTGTATCATTTTTTCTAATATCTCATAGTGTTCAGTCATTATCATCATAGTTGAAATCAACTTTAGCAACTATATATGCAGGATTAGAAGGTTTTGTAACAGTAAAAACACTAGTGTAACACTGAGTTCAAGCATCAACTCAATCAATCATACAAGATGCAGAAAATGTTCCTTCTCTATTATATGTACATGATTGTCCACTATTAACAGTTGTACCGTTTCCACAGTTTACTTTAATATCATGACCACTTGAATTACTCACGTTACATGAGATTGGTTGTGTTGTAAATGTACCGTTTGTAGATAATTCACCTCCAGTAACATTACTTGGAGATATAGAATTACAAACAGGTAAAACAGGGTTCTCTACAATTTCACAACTACTATTACATGTTTGTGTATCTGGGTTAATACCTTGTGTTCAATCACATTCTTCATAACCTGAATCTTTAACTCAGTCACCACAAGAAGTAATTGTATAATTTTTACATTCAGTATGATAAAATGGTCCTGTCCACTGACCTCATACAGCTTTAAAATATTCTGCCTTATACTTAACTACAAGGTTTTTATTATTTCTAGTTGGTGGACTAGTTAATATATTATATTGAGGAGTAGATTTTACAACTTCTCCCTCTTCACCTGGTTGAAGTGAGTGAGATTTATTTACAATCCATGAAGTCCATGGAAATTCTGGATCAGCAGAACCTAGATTATAATCTTTTTGATATTCAAAATCAGTCCAATAATTTCTAAGCCAAACTTGAGAACTTGTGTCATTTGTGAATATATCTCAAAAGTTATATCCTTTACCATGTCTTAATTCCCCATAGAAAGTCTGATCACAAGTGTTAACTACTCACGCAGAAACACTTTGGAATGAAAACATTCCAGAGACTAATATAGTTAATAGTAATACTATTTTTTTCATAAACTTTTATTAATTAATAATAGGTTCTTCTGACGCAGGTGTTTCAAAATTTGAATCCCCTCCAGAAATAGTTGCCTCTCCTCATTTTGCTTTTAATTCAACTCATTCTTCAGTTGCAGTAACATTTTTTATGTTAGAAACTGTACCTGTAGTAGAGTCTTTATTAACACTTTCTCCACAAGAAGATAGTATAAACATTGTAGATAATACAATGAATAGTATCTTTGTCAAATCTTTTTTCATATTAAGTTTTTTAGGTAATATTTTTATTTTCATAAATTACAAATTGGATGATTAGGATTTGCTTTACAAAAAGTTGCTAAATCGTTTAATGCATTAACTTGTGCTGCTCTTTCAGCTTGTGCTCTTGACACCTTTGGTGTATTCTTTGTCACTGGAGTAATAACAGGAGCTGGAGTCCCTGTTGTAGGTGTAGGACTATCTATAACTGGCGGTGTAGTAACTACTGGAGTAGCAGTACCTGTATTAGAACCTGAAGTATCTCCTGTTGGTGCTCAGATTGGTGGTGGACCACTAGGTCAAGCAGTACTTGTACTTGATCCTGATGTATCTACTGCAGGAGTTGTATCAGTTACTGTTCAAGAGTTCCCATTTGAAGTTTCCGTTGGAGTAGTTTCTACCATTCCTTCTGGAATGTCATTTTCTGTTTCAGTTGGAGTAGAACTTACTGTTCCTTCCTTTGTATCAGAAGATGTATCATATGCATCTCATACAAGACCTATACTTAATCAATCAACTGAGAATGAAGGAGCTGCTGTCCAACCAGTAGGAAGTACTTCCTCACTATATTCAGTATGAGATTGTTCAGATATAGCATTTTGTGTTTTAACTGTGATGCTCTTTGTAGTTGTAATTGAGAAATTTTTAACATTTAAAGCATCATTACCACATTTTCACATTTTTCAAAATGAAATATTATATGCAACCTTTGCACTACCTCACAGCTTATTATGAGCTAAATCATTAATAATTGTAGCATGTGGAACTCTTCTTCAATAGTATCTTTGAAATGATTCAAGAGATGCTTTAGGAAAGTTTTTAAATACATTTTTCTTTTGAGCAACTGTTAATTCTCTAGTTACATCAATTTCTCCTCTGTCTACTATTTCAACAACACCTGTATACGGAACCATTCAAGTTGGCATTCTACCTGCTTTTGCATTTTTGTCTCAAGCTCTTACTGTTGGTGTTGATGCAGCAAATGTAATTCTTGAATCAGTTTTGAAAGAAGTAGTTCATTTTTTTGAATCAAAATCTCCATATGCTTTTCTCCATTTATTAACCATTGCAGAGTTTATTCCAAAGTCATTTTGAAACGCTTTATTAGCATTTTCTACTTTTTTTGGATCACTTGAATCAAGCGTGTTATTTAATTTCATTGTAGCATTTAAATATCCATCCATCAATACAATCATATCATATTGAGAACTTGCTTTAATTCATACTACTTTAGAAACTTTATTCCATGCAGAAATAACTGTTTCATTTCAAAGTCATTTTTTATAATTAAAAATTGCATTACGAGCTACAGTTTGAGCAACTGATTTTCTCATTGAAGCATGAGTAAATCTCTTTTCAATACCATTAATATCTTCTTTACATCTATTATAAGATCTCACAAGTTCATTTCTAGTGTGTCCTTGTGGTCTACTTGTAACAGTTTCTGTTCTATATTTAGCAGATTGTGCATTTCTAGTAACTACTCTTTTTGAAGATTTAGCTTGAATATCTTTTAATCAAATCTTGTAATCATTTGGATTAATTTTAGAGAACTTCACTGCAACTTTTTCATAACTTAAACCAATTGTTGGAATAAGATAAGTAGCAACAGCTGTTATTCAAGCTGAAACACCAATTAATCTTTTTCATTCAATCTTTTTATATCCATTTGCTTCAATACCTCTAATAGCTCCTGAAACAATTGTTTGTAATTTTCCTCTACTTCATTTTGTAATCTTCATAAGATTTTTGATAGCGGCAGCTTCTCAAGTACTTAATGTGGCTGGAATCTTATTATTAATTAATGCTATACATATATCATTAACTCTTTTTTGAACATCAACAGCACTTTCTGCAACAACTTTTCTATCAATTCATACAGAACCTCCAATACCAGATGCTCCTCCTCCAAATAGTGAGAAATTAATTCCTGTTCTTTTTGAAAGTTTAACACTTGATGCAACAGTAATTGGTACAAAAGTTCATACTCTAGCAGTTGTTCTACCATCATTATAAGCAGTATAACCAACGCTTGGTTTACCATTAATCAGAGCAACATCCACTCTTCACATTGCAAAAGATGGTCCTCATTTTGAAAGAATCATACTTACACATCTTGATCTATCCATGTGAGAAAGATTAACTCATTTAGCTCTAACCGCTCTATCGACCATTTGATTAGCTTCTTGTATTCTTACATTATTTGTATCAATTTTTGTATTTGGTTTCCCAAGTTTATCAATACCTCTTTGCATACCATTTTTTAAAAATAGAACACGAGGGTCAATACTAAGAGCTTGTAGAGAAGCTGCTGATACACTTAATGCATCAATAAAAGATTCTCTTGCTCCATAGAAATTATCATTCATTTGAGTAAGAAGGGCTCCTCATGAACCAAGACCAATATTATTCACTAAATAACCAAAACTTTGGTTTGTCATTTTGTTAGTTTTTCATGTAAGTGGATTTCTAAAACCTCCACTATTTACTGCATTAGTCAATGCTTGAGCTTCCCCAAAATAAAAATTTGGATGATTAGTAAGAAAATTGTCCTTATTGAAATCAAAAAGCAATTTAAGTTTTTCCATTGTAGGAGATTTTCTCACTTCATTTTGTGTTTTTAGAATTGCTGCAGTATTTCTCATTAACTGCATAGCCTCTTTACTGCTAAACTCAGTGTTTGATTTATAACCTGTTCTTTGAAATGCATCAATAATATTATTAGCATTACCAATGTTTCAATATCAATGAGTAGATATCTTACTAAGTCCAGCTACATTCTTTGCTCATGAAGCTCTAACTAATTGATTTACTAAATTATTTAATTGATTGTAGTTTAGTTTTGAAATAGTATTATCAAAACTTCTTCTATTAACAGATCACATTTCTGAGTTTCTGAAAACCTCTTGCCCTGGAAGAACTCATTTAGAAATTGTATCATGTTTAGCTGCAAGAGTTGCGTTAGCTGCATTGACATTCTGAGCTTTTCAAGAATATTTATTTACTTCTGCTTGCCAGTGATTAATTGATCATGTAGCTCATGATTTTCTTGCATTAGTAAGTTGTCTTTGTGCATTTAATAATTTTGGATTTTTTGAGTTAATGCTTTTACTTACTGTTTTTCTACTTGATCTAGATTCAGTAACCACATTATCTCATTCATTCATGATATTTAAAATTCTATCTATACTTTCTCCAGCTGGATTAAAAGTTTCACCTCTAGCTTCAACTTTTTTCTTAAGTTCAAGCATATCTTTTCTATGACCTGATACTGACCATTCTCTTGCGTCAATCTTTCAATCTTTAGATGCATCCATTGCATTTAATTGTCATTCACTTAATTTTGATTCCATTAAACCTAAAAATAGATTTTTATAGTTTTTTATAATATGTAACATAATATATATGTTTAAAAAATAATTTTGTTTTTGTTTTCCTTTTTTTGTAGTTTCCTCCTTTATTATATTTTTACTACTTTGTTTGTAACTCATTTTTTTAGTACAAATTCAATTCTAACCAGAATCTGTGTATTTATAGCTTCTCAGCTTTTTCTGCAGCATAGGTGATTAAGTAAGTTAATATATAAGTTATTCTACAGAAATAATACTACAATAAAAAAAGAGAGTCAAAGTTGACTCTCTTTTTAGTGTGTGAATTATCTTGACAAAACTATCTTATATAGTTGAATGATAATTATGCATTTTTTCTCATTTTCATTATTCCAAAACCAAGTACCATTGCAAGAAGCATTAGTAGAATGTAGTGTTCTGGACCAGTATTAGGAAGTTTTTTTGCAGGAGTTTTAGCTCAAACTTTAGGAGTTTCTTTAGTTCCTGGATTTACTGCTACTTCTGGTTTAGGTGTACCTGAAGTGAAAAGTACACATTCATTATGAGTATTTGAATCAACACTAATATCACCATTTTCAGAGATATTATGAGTAGATAGAGCATATACTAACATACCAATGTTTTTTCCAGCTTCAACTCTATTTTTTTCTAGAGAGTAAGCATATCCTTTCTTAGATTCTAACCAAACTGCTTTTTGACCTTTAGCTAAAACATATCCTTCTTCATCTGCTTGGTATAATTTATTGAAGTCAGCTGTATATTCCCAGAACCCTGCAGTACCTGGAACTGATTTCCACGAAACAAGACCTTCATTTAAGTTTATCATTTTAGGCATTTCCTGTTCTTCTTTATAAAGCATTTTATCTACTTGTGAAGAATTAACCCATTCATCTTTTAAGAAACCAAGGTTATCTCATTCTCCTTTAGCCCCACCTGTAAAACATTGATCACATGAATTAGCTGCAAAAGTTGCATCTGTATTACATTTAACTTCATCATAAGCACTTGCTCCTGTTGCTGATAAAGCAAGAAGTGATAATGCTGTTAAAATTTTTGTTGCTTTCATAAAACTATTAATATTATGTATAAAATATAATTAACTTCATGTATAGTATCTATAACTATACCTTTAGTCAAAGAAAAAAACCCAAATTCAGTGTTTTTAACTAGACAATAATACTATTATATTTTATAATTAATAACTTGTTAAGAGTCTGTTAAAAACTAAATAAGCTAGCTTATGCTAAGCAATCTATATATATATCAATCAAATTGAATAAAAACAAAAAAAGTGATGATTCATCACTTTTTTTGTTTTTTAGGTCTATTTTTTTGAATCTTTTCTGATTATTTTATTTACTACTAATTGTTGAAATATCATAAATGTAGTTGATATTCACCAGTAGAGTCCAAGTCATGCAAAGAATGAAAATGTAAACACTGTAACCATTGCTGGCATTCAGTATAACATGAATTTATTCATCATTTCTGGGTCAGGCATCATACTAGCAAAACCTTCTTCTCATTTCTTTTTTTCAAGAACCGCTCACTTAGGAGTAGTTTTAGCTTTGTCAGCAAGCGAAAGTTTAATTTGGATAAATTGTACCCCTCACACACACAGAGCAAGTATAGCTCATTGAATTGGTGCCTCCATACCTGTATGGAATAAATCCATTCCAGCAAATAAGTGAATTATTCTATCTATTTCAAAGTTTTGCAAGAAAGAATAGAGATAGTAAGCATTAGCTGGGTCTCTGATCTCCATAATAACTCTATAGAGAACAAATAGTATTGGCATTTGAATAAGTAAAAATCCACATGATCACATAGGATTAACTTTTTCTTTCTTATATAGCTCCATAAGTTTTTGCCCAAGAACTGCTTGTTGACCTTTATATTTATCTTGAATTGCTTTTATTTTTGGTTGAACTGCTTGAAGTTTTTTCTGGCTGAGCATCATTTTATGCTGAGGCCATAGAAGAACAATTCTTACAATAATAGTGATTATAATAATTGCCCACCCTAGTGAATATCAAGTAACATAGATTAACCAATCCATTAGATTCAATATTGGTTGATAAATAAATGCTATAAATACTTTAGAAAAAGTACCTCTGGTATCTATCTCAAAACGAGAGAGTAGCTCTTTTCAAGCAATATTTCCAGTTACAAAGTATTCCCCTGGGTTTTCAAATTTAGAATAGTTATCACTATAACTAATAATAGATGATTCTCATCATGCAAGAGTAATATCACTACAAACATCTTCTCAAGTCATATCAACAACTCATGCTGAACTTTTGATAGCTACATCATTACAGCTATTAAATATAATCTCTTCTGCACTTTGATTAGAAACCTTTAACTGGACACTAGCAGGAACAGTATATGAGCTACTCACACTTGAAAGAACAACTCATCCTGTAAGAGTTTGAGTTTCATCACTCTTATTAAATAGCCCAACTATCAAAAATACTAGCAGGAATATTATTAGGAAATCTAAAATTTTTTTCATCATTTTGGTTTAAAAATTATTGCACTACTTTACCTTCTTTATCAAAAAATTCAAATCCTTTTCGAAGCTTTTTAGAGCCTCATCACTCTTTCTATCTAATTGAGTAACTTTCTTTACTACAAATACAAAATCTGCAGTTTTACCTTCAGTTTCTCAAAATAGTCTAGTGGAAGATATATAGTCATAAAATCTTCTTCTAAAAAATGTCCTTGTGACATTAGTATTTACTGATTTTCAACCAATAACAATTCAAAATCTGTTACATGAATCTTTATTAGGAATTCTGTTCAAAACAAGTCCATAAGCAAAAAAAGGCTTTCATCTAGTTAAAACCTTTTTTACTTCTCTTTCTGTTAATCTAAATTTTTTAGAAATCACTTATCTGAGATAATTTAGAAATTAATACAGAAAAAAACTATTTTCTTTTAACATAATTCCCTTTACCATCAAAAGGAGATTTTTTAGCAGTACCTCATGCAACAATATGCATTTTAGCTTTACCATTAATTTCTTGATATCTTTTTGGATATGAAACAGTTAGTTGATGTCTCCCTTTTCTTCTTCTGTTCTTTAGAACTTTTCTACCAGCTGGAGTAGCACTTCTTTTAAGAAATCCGTGAACTCTTAATCTTTTTCTTTTCTTTAATTTTCCTAACATTTTTTACCTATTATATGTATATTAAATTTTGTTGTGCTACTATATTAAATAACTAACAATTGTCAAAAACTTTTTAGTACAAAATTTCAGCTTTTTTTTGGCCTCCCTTTAGTAAAGCAAGCGTTTCTTTTTTACCAAATACTTTTTTCCCATTTTTGTACTCATTCTAAGCTTTCTAAACTTATTTTTGTAGAAATTTTTTGTCCTTTTAGGTTAATAAAAATTTCAGTTGTTCAACTGATTTGATCTTGAAGGAAACTTTTTAAAGTCTGGAGATCCTCTTTTTTAGCGTAAGAAGGAATTGTAACAACATATTCTTCTGGTTGCTTTATAGTTTTATCTACTATTGTTTCTTTTTTATCTTCCACAAGAGTATCACTACTATCTTCAACATCTACATTTCATGATTTTACATCAAACATAGCTGCTATTCTTTTTTTATTATCCATCATTCACAAATCTTTTGCTTGGTCTCTTACTTGTGTAATACTCGCAAACTTAATATCTCTTACTTGAACAGATTTTCTGTTATATTCAAAATTAACATCCAGGTTTCACTGAGCAATGATAAATTTATCAACTTCTATTTTTTCCTCATATTTTTCAACATCCCTAGGAAAAATCACTACTTCAAAATCATAATCAAATCATTCACATTTCAGAAACATCATTTTTTTTCACGCTTTTGTGAAGATAGTTCTTGTTTCAGCAATAATTCAAACTGCTTGGATTGGTTCTTCTTTTCTTTCAACTTTCTTTTTTACTTTTTTAGCATCCTTTCATCACTTAGCTTCTGCTTCTATTTCTTCCATAGTTGGTTCAGTATACTTTTCTGGATTTTCTTTTTTATCCATCTCTAATAATACATCAAAATCTAGTTTCAACTTTTTTACCTTATTAGATCTCCTTTGACAATATCTCTCAAGTCCATCAAGAGCGTGACCGGAAACAGAGAATCAAATCATTTCTTTTTCTCACTTGAGAGTTTCTTCAAAGCTAAATTTTTTATAGTGATCTTCTAGTTCCAATTTATCTTCAAATTCTTCTCACATAGCAGCAAATAAACCAATTTGAGTACTATCTTCTTCTTTTTCTAATTTCTTTGCAAACTGCATCATATTTTGAAGAGAAGCCCACATTTGTCACCTCTCACCAAAAGCATCCATTGCACCAGATTTAATAAGAGCCTCTAGTGATTTCTTATTAGCAACCTCTTTCCCACACGTTTCTATAAAGTGCTGTAGGTTCTTAAATTTTCAATCAACTTCTTTTCTTGCTTCAATAATTCTATCAATAGGACCATTTCAGATTCACTTAATAGCTTTTAGTCAAAATCTAACGTTTGAATCATCAATATAGGTAAAATGTTTCATAGACTGTTGCACGTCTGGCGGAAGAATATGAATTCACTTGCTTTCACATTCTCATACTTCCATAGTAATTCTCTCCATATTTTCTTCATCACTTACCATAACTGCAGTAAGAAATTCAGTTCTATAGAAGGCTTTTAGGTATGCAGTTTGGTATGCAATAAAAGCATAACAGGCGGCATGAGATTTATTAAAAGAGTAGTTAGCCGCTGGCTGAATCATCTCTGTATAAATATATTCTGTTACCTTTGGATGATATTGTCTATGGTTGATTCCTTTTTCAATAAACTCTTTTTTTAGAGCAGCAATTACATCAAGCTTTTTCTTACCAACTCATCTTCTCAGTAGATCAGCTTCTCAGAGAGAAAATCAAGCCATATACTGCACAATAAACATAAGCTGTTCTTGGTATACAGCAATTCAATAAGTCACATCAAGAATTTTTCTTAAATCCTCTTCTAATTTTACTCTCTGAACTTCTATCTCATCTTCAGCTAATCAAGCTTCAATCAAAATTTCATGCAAATCAGCAGTCATATACTTAATCTCTTCTCTTCAATATTTTCTATCAATATATGTTGGAATGTAAGCTAAAGGTCATGGTCTATAGAGGGAAACCATAGCAATTAAATCCTCAAAATTATCTGGAGCCAAGTCTTTCAAATATTTTCTCATACCATCAGACTCAAATTGAAATACTCATGTAGTATCTCAATCAGCAAAAATTTCAAATGCTTCTGGACATGTTAAATCAACTCACAAAATATCCACTTCTTCTGCTTTTGATGCTTTAATAATTTTTTGACACCTTTGGATAATACTTAGATTTCTTAATCACAAGAAATCCATCTTAAGTAAACCTAAATCTTCAAGAGGGTAAGCAGAATATTGAGTTACAATAGCTGTATTGTCTTTTGGAGGATGTTGTAGTGGACAAAAGTTTGTAACTGACTCAGGAGCAATAATTACAGCACAAGCATGTACTCATAATTGTCTCATATTTCACTCAATTTTGAGAGCAGAATCTATGATTTTTTTATATTTTTCATTTTCATTATAAGCATCATTAAATTCAAATGAATCCTCAAGTGCTCATTTAAGTTTTGTTCCAGGCTTGTCTGGTATAAGCTTCACTAATTCATTCATTTCTTGAAAGGGAATTCACATAACCCTTCACACATCTTTTACAGCAGCACGAGCAGCAAATGTTCAAAATGTACATACCTGTACTACTTTGTCTGCTCCATATTTTTCTCTACAATAATTTACAACCTGCAATCTATCTGTATCAGAAAAATCCGTATCAATATCAGGCATAGACACTCTGGCAGGATTCAAGAATCTTTCAAAAATTAATCAGTATTTTCTTGGATCAAGATCAGTAATTCATGATAAAAAAGCCATCAGACTTCATGCAGCAGATCATCTTCATGGTCAAACAGGAATATCATTCTCTCTTGCCCAGTTAATATAATCAGCTACGATTAAAAAGTATCCATCAAATTTCATTTCATGAATTACCACCAGTTCATATTCAAGCCTTGTAATATAATCTTGTTGTTCCTGTGTGAGTTTTGAGAGTTGTTTCTTTTTATCTTCAGTATAATATGTTAGAGAAAGAGCTCTTAGCTCTTCAGGAAGAGTTTCCTGTAGTGATTGTCATAGTTGTCATCCAGGTATTTTTTTGATAAATTCAAAAATAGTTTCTTCACTTAAACCATAATCAAATCTCCAGTTTAGTCATTTAAAAGATAAATAACGAAGATACCATTCAGCTGAACTCAGTTTTTGTAATTTTTGAGTATCTCAATTTATAGCCTCTTCTTTTTTTTCTCAAGAGATAATTTTTTCTAATTCTTCATCTGAATAATACAAAGCCTCTTCTTGGTCTAAAGCTGTTTCATAAATAGCCTGATCTTTGTCTGGTAAATCAAAAGTAGGAATAAGTATTCCTCCAGTTTCAAATTCTATTGAACACATTTTTGCAATCTTCACTGTATTCTCTAGTGCTTCAGGAATATAACCAAAAACCTCTATCATTTGCTGCTCACTAAAAAATGAATAATCTCAGTTAATAAGAGTTGGCCTATCTGGATTTTCAACTTCATGCCCTGTTCAAAGTGCCATAATAATATCCTGAACTTCCTTATCTTCTGGGCTAATATAATATGAGTTCTGACAAGCAACAACAGGAATTCAAAAATTCTTATTAATTTCAATAAATTTTGCTGTAATAGTATCTTGTCTTGGAATATCTCTATGCTCTAACAATTCTAAGTAATAGTTTTCTTCTCAAAATATTTCTTGATACTGTTTAATTCTTGCAACTACTTCATCATCACTCTTTCATGAAAGAATATAAAAAGGTATTTCTCACGTTATTGGACCAGAAAGGCACACTATCTCTAAGTCTTTTTGTTTTTCTTTTAGATCTGCAATATCTTCCAATGATAATCCATTCTTTTCTTCATCTTCTTCTAGATTTCATTGAGTTAAAAGAGCAATAATATTTTGATATCATTGAAGACTTTTAGCTAAAAGGACAACTTTGTGTTTTAGTTTTTGATCTAGACTTGAACTGATATAAATTTCAGCCCCCATAATTGGTTGAATCCCTTCACTTTTACAAGCTTTATAAAACTCATGTCCTCCATGAAGATTAGCTGTATCAGTCAAAGCAACTGCCGTCATTCAAAACTCTTTAGCTTTTTTTACATAATCAATAGGTTTTGGGAGTCACTCTAGAATTGAAAAATGGGAATGAGTATGTAGGTGAACAAAAGCCATATTTATAGAGATTTCATTAGTATAATTAATTATATTTTAGTGTATGAAAAAAAGAGAAAAAGTATATCTTTTTTCTCTTTTTAGTGTGAAATAATTGTGCAATATATTATATTCTTAAGCTCTTAATTAGTGCTTTTTTATTTAGTTCCCATTCACTTCACCACCTTGTTTTCATTTCAATTTCAATTACATCAATGTTTTTTTCCTCTGCCCACATCATCATTTGTCATGTTTTTTGTCATGGTTTGAGACCATCCCATTCAGAATCAGCAAATACTCTGTAATTAGAATTTTTGGAATAGCTTTTCACTTTTTTATTCACACTAGTCGTTCACCTTCAAAAAACTGTTCACCAACAATTATGAAATGTATAAATGGTTTGTACCTTTTCTGTTTCTATAAAATTAAGTAGAGCTTTAATCTCTCATTCACTTCACGGTGAAGTTCATCAAGAAATCTCTTTATACAAACCTGCTGCAAACAGTGTTGATTTGGGAGACCAATTGAATGTAGGAAAGTTTCTATTTAAGTCTACATCTTGAGCATTTGTTTTTCCTTCTCTTCATCATGAAAAATATTTTGGATTTTTAAGTGCTTGCTTATATCAGTCAATATTTAGGCACGGAATAATAAATATTTGGGTGTTTCAAAAACTTGTTCCACTTTCTATTTCTCAAACAAAATTTACCCACTTATTCATAAGTTTTACTGTTCCAGTTTCATTACCATGGATTCATCAAAAATAAAGTATTTTTTCACTTCACTTTCAGAAACTATAACAGTCAATTTCTTCTCAATTAAAAGTTTTCCCAATAGAAAAACTCTTAATATTACTATTAATTTTTGGGTTATCAAAAAAGTTGTCCTTCATTCACACTAAACCTCTATAAATAAATCACAGTTTTGATTTCAAACTTCTTAACATAACTTTTTACAAATTAATTAAAATTCCTCTTTTATTATACACTTTAAAAAAATCATCCATTTTTATAATTTGATTCTGTTTTGGTTCATACTGTTTAGTTCAAACACTAGTATAATAAATATTATTATATTCAACTTTATCAATAATAATAAAGTGACTAACATCCAGTTTAATTGAAGCAATATAGATTTGTTTATCAAAGTTGAAAAATATTTTTTTCATTTTTCTATTATGGAGAAACTTTCAATCAAAAGCTTCTGTGCTCTTATAATTAATATCTAACTTGTTTGCGAAATAATTAAACACAAGCATCAGTCTTTCATGTTTCCATCAAAGTTCTTTATCATATCAATCAAGATCTAAGGATTTATCAAAAACTTCTTGTTCAGTAATATTTCCTCATAACTCTTTGAGTATCAAAAAAATATTAACAACTCAACAGAGATTATTTTTTAAAAATCAATGTCTTTTTGAATCTATTTTTTCAAAGAATTCTTTTTGTGTAATGATGTTTTCCATACTATGTATTATCTATAAATCAAAATTTTGTCTTATTTATACTCAATTAACAATTAAATAGAAGATCATAACCTATTGTTCAAATTCAATAAAAATACAATCCTAAGGTAAAAATACAAACTATCAGGACTCCATAGAATATGATATTAAAAATAATCTTAGGGATTTTATTGGTAATTTTCTTTCAAATAAAAGAATAGATCTTTTTTGAGAAACATACATAGAATAAGCACAAAAGGAATACTCCAACTATATCTATACGGCCTAAGAAGGGTTCAAATCAATGGTGACAATTAAAGTGACTGGCTTCTCTCTCAGAGATTCATCCAAAATTAATTGGCTCAATATCATTCATAAGATATATTTGTATAAATAATAAATATAGGGGGATTATTTCTCCCAATCTCCTTTACTCAATCAAACCTTTACATCATCAATAAATTCTCCAATTTCAATATCAAGAAGTATTTCACAGTTTCTTACCTCAGTTCTATCAACTCATGCTGCAAACTTTTTATCTTTGATTTTTTTCTTAATTGATTTTGGTTTAATATCCATTGGATTATCAGAAGGCATCATTCTAAAATAAGCCCACATAAAGCCTGAAAGTTCATCAACAGCGGATAGATATTTTCTTACAAGTGTATCTGGTTCAACTCATAATCACCTATCAAGTCAAAATAAGTGAGATTGTACATCTTTTATAATACATTCTGGAACTTCAAATTCATTACAAATTTTTATAAACTCTTCTTTACAATGTTTACTTCAGTCTTTTTCAACATGATCCCAATCAACATCATGA
>CALLPO010000109.1 GCA_938015605.1 uncultured Candidatus Altimarinota bacterium
TTATCTTTTAGATTTACACAAGCAAAACAGTCTTTACTTTTCTTAACTTCTATACAGTAAAGGAGATTTTCTCCTTTTCACACTATACTAGAAAATAAAATATTATTTGAATATCTTCAAACAGATACTGAGTTATACATAAGATAAGACTTGGTTCAGTATGCGGAAATATCCATTAAATCTTGAGCACTATTAACATCAGTACAATATTTGATATCTTCACATCACAATATATCAAAACTGTCTTGAGTGTTTTTTGAATTCACAATATAATCTCCACTACAATCTTCTGATCAGATTATAAAGTTTTGTTTTCTAATTCACTGAGTTAATATTTCCTTACATTCTTCTATATCATTTAGAAAATTATTTTTCTTATATTTTTCAAAATACTCTTTAGTTACTTTTTTATTAAGAATGTAATATTGTTTTGAGTCTAAATTAGTACATCCAATACAATCTGAACAGTTATTACAGTTTAGAATGTAGTGACAATTATTACAATTACTAGAGCTTTGAGCAAAATATGATTTATACATATTGTTACAATCTACACATTCATAAATTTCTTGAGAATCACTACAGTTAAGTGAATCCACAATTTTTTCAGATTTTCTCAGTCATCTTGAATATAGACAATTAGAAACATCATCTGATTCAAAAATCATATATGAATTATGAATATCAGCTGTATGGTTAGTATATTCTGAGTTATTTTTTAAATTTGAAGGTGCTCATATCAGGTTTTGGAAGTGACTTGTCTTTATTAATGTATCTATTTGAGTAAAAATACTTTCATCAAAAGAAATGTTTAATCAATTCTTGAACTGATTATAAGAATCTGATGACCAGCACTCATTACAATACACATTCTTTCATGATTCTTTATGAAACCTAGATACAATATTTGAATTACAAGAATTACATATTCACTTATATAAGTTCCTTTCATTCACGAATAACTCCCTCTGAATATTTCTACATTTTGGACAACATTTAGGAGTTGGGACATCAAAAACTTCTCCATTAAATTTTGGAGAGATTTTTTTATAGAATTCTAAATCTTTGTCTGTAATATTAAAATTACAAGAACATTGTTTACAGTTTTTAGATTCTATAATTTGTTCCATAATCTTTAGTAGTTTTCTTTATTAAAACATTCTTCACAATATACTATTTCAGGTCTTTCTGGAGCATAAGTAGTTTGCATTGATATTCAACATTTATCACAGTCTCTTTCAAATAGCTTTCTAGGGTTTCTCAGTTCCATTCTATCTAAATGCCTTTGATCTGGGTGCCTTTTAGGGATAGGAAGATTATGTTTTCTATAAAAATCTAATTCTTGTTTTATTATTTTAAAAGGTTTCTGAGTTACTTCACATTCAATGGCCCAGTTAAGTATATCATCTGGTATATCTCTTATAATTTCTGGAAGTTTTGATGCCAAAATAATTTTTTCTACCTTTGGGAAAGGCGCTTGATAGTCTGACCAATTGAATCACTTTTCTAATGCTTCTACTTCTGTAAGTGGAAAATACTCTGAAGCCACAGTTTCATTATATCAAAATGGAGAAAGATTTGAAGGAAAAAATTCTCACCATTCTCAGTCTTGCTGCATTTGTTTAATTATTTTTGGAACTAATCTCTCATATTCTTCTTTTGTATATTGTTTATTGAGAATGCAGTATTGTTTACTATTTAATCATGCACATCAAAAACAGTATTGAGAATTTTTAGTATCAATACAATACACAAGATTACTACAGTTTCACCAACAGTCTGATGAAAATAATATATTTGAAGAATGTTTATTTATGATATGTGATTCATAAAGAAGAGAACAATTATTTATAGCAACATATACATCCATTGAATCTTTTACATCTCTGAAAATATTTGATGAATACTTTATATTTTCAGAATCATAAACTTCAAAGCTATTTTGTACATTATTAGAATTATAAATGATATTTCAATAAGAACCCTCTGAATTTATAATATCAAGAAATTTCATTGGGAATCTTAGTTTAAAATTTTTGAAATCATTATAATTTATTCCTCTTCTCTTTAATTCTTTGAAATATTCATCTCTTGTATACTGTTCATTCTCAATACAGTAACTTTTGTTATCAATATTTACACAAGAAGTACAATAATTACAATTTTTACAATTATATAAGTATTCACTATTACTACAATTTAAACAGTCTTGAAGAAAAAAACAATTGTGACAATTTTCAACATCTATGCATTGGTAACAGTCCCTTGATTTTCTTATTAATGATGAATCCATACAAAAAAAGCAATCAATTATACCATTAGAATAACTGCAGCCTTCATTGTTTGCTGCATTAAACATAAGATAACAATCTTTACTTTCTCAAACAAAATTTACGTAATCACAATTCTCTGAATGGCTTCCTTTCATAACAGCCCTTTTTGGTACTGATAGATTCAATTTTTGAAATTGCTTAAAAAAAGCCTTCTCATCAGTATATTTCCTTCAATAATCAAGAGCATCCCAATTATCACTCCAATAAAAATCATGATTATATATTTTGAATTGCTTATCTGGAGAATAAATACTAATTATTCAATTATTAGTCTTATCACATTGCCTTCTATAAAGAGTCCTCTCATTTCTAAAACTTAACCTTCTTTGTTCTCTACAGCCTGGACATAAAGTTGGACTTGGAATACTAAAAATCTCCCCACTAAATTGTGGAGAGACTTTTTGATAAAAATCTAAATCTTTCTCTGTAATTGTGAAATTACATGAGCATTGTGTACAAGTTTTATTTTCTATTCTTTTATCAACCATAAAGCACATTGATTTTATACATCTAAATCTTCAACATCCTTAGCTCTTGCTTGAATAAATCTTCTTCTAGGAGCAACATCTCCACCCATAAGAGTTTTGAATATTTCATCAGCTTTTTCAGCGTCATCAATACTTACACGGAACATCTTTCTTTGTTCAGGATCCATAGTTGTTTCCCATAGT
>CALLPO010000110.1 GCA_938015605.1 uncultured Candidatus Altimarinota bacterium
TAAAATCTGGATGAAAATCTTGCTTCATATTTATTTGCTATATAGTAATTAATCTCTATTATTTATAAAAATATTATTAAAGCAAGTAAATATGGAAGAAATGAGGTTACAAAAATATATGAGCCAAGCTTGAATCTGTTCTAGAAGAAAGGCTGAAGATTATATTTCTAGAGGACTTATTAGTGTTGACTGAGATGTAGCAACTATTTGAATGAAAGTAACAGGGAAGGAAGATATTAAGCTCTTAGATTCAGCAATTATTGAACAAAAAAATCTTGTCTACTATAAAATAAACAAACCTAGAGGAATTGTCACAACATGCGCTTGAAATGGTGATACTGCTATTGTTGATATTATTGATATTAAAGAAAGAGTATTCCCTATCTGAAGACTTGATAAAGAAACAACATGATTACTTCTTCTCACAAGTGACTGAAGACTAGCTAACTATCTTATGCATCCTAAATATGGACACTCTAAAGAATATATAGTTGAGGTTTTTTGACCAATTGAAGATAAAGCATTAGATAAAATGGCTAAAGGGATTTTTATACTTTGATCTATTACTAATGAAGCTATGGTGAAGAGACTATCTTCATGAACTTTTTCGATTACCTTAACTGAATGACGTAATAGACAAATTAGACGTATGGTAGAAGCTGTATGACATCAAGTAAAAAAACTTAAAAGAATTAGGGTTGAAAATATAGACTTGTGAACACTTTGATTATGAGAATATAAGCATTTATCTGAAAAAGAAATTAATAGTCTGTTTAAAAAGCTTTGAATAGAAAGAGACAAAATAAAATAAAAGTAGACATATGTCTACTTTTATTTTTCTTTACTTATAGTTTTAATACTGATAATGCTGGTTCTCACAGCTTTAAGAATTCTTATTAAAGCTGCTTTTGTTTCTACTATGTTTTCGAAATCAATTGTGTGAAATGTCTTTAATTGCTGAGATTTTTTTTGTAAATACTGGAGTTCTAAAAGAATTTTTCTTCACTTTACATTTATATTCTTTTGTTTTGAGTAATGGAGTGTTAATCAATTGACTATTCTATCTAAGTTCAAAGATAGTTTTAGAGCTATGTTATTATACTTTTCTCTTTCACTAATAAAAGAATTTTTTACTGTCCTTAGATGATTTTTAGTTATGTTATTTATGTTTTTTAAATCTTTTATAACAATAGATATTACATTGTCAGCGGTTGTTTTATTAACTCTAGTAGTTTGAATCTTTCTAAGAATATATGTTATTTCTTGTATATCTTTTAGAGAATTTATAATGATTGGATCTTCTTTTAGAAGATAATTTTTTTGTAGTATGAGTAATTTATCTCTGAATAGAATAACTTCTTCTTCAATAAATTTTGCCTGTTGGATATTCTTTTCAGTATTATGTATTGTTGGCTTTTCCTCTAAATTAATAGAACCTTTATCTATTGCAAAAGCACTATTTGTAGTTACAATAGTGATAATTATTAAGAGAATTTTTGCTATAGATTTCATTTAGATTCTGTTTTAGTTTCTAGTAATGTATAGATTAATTATTATAGAAAAAATAGCAATAGAAATATAAACAATTTATTATGATTATAGCACTAGATCTAGAGACTACATGACTAGATAACAGTGTTGACTCAATATTAGAGGTAGCACTGGTTAAATTTGATGCAAGAACATACAAGATTATTGACACTTTCTCGACACTTGTTAATCCTGAAGTAGAAATACCAGAACTCATCACAAACATAACAAGTATTAAGCAAGAGGATGTTTTGAATTCACCCATATGGGACAATGTTGTTGATGAGGTTACTGAATTCATCTGAGATTTTCCAATTCTGGGTCATAATACGCAATTTGATTCAGGTTTTTTAAGGTCTAATGGTGTTGAACTAAAGAATAACATTGAATTAGATACTTTTGAATTTGCTAATTTTTTACTCTTAGATGAAAAATCACTGAGTCTAGAGTCACTGTCTACTTCACTTTGAATTAAGTTAGACTGAGCCCATAGAGCTTTTAATGACACTATGGCAACAATGCATCTTTTTGAAAAGCTTATTACTAAACTTAATAAATCATCCAAAGTTAAGAAATCTTTTTTTGATTATATTTCTCAACATACTGAGAACACAAGTCTTAAATATGTTCTTACAGATATATTAGAGTACAAATCAGAGCCTATCAGTGATGAGTGATTTTTAAAAATATTCCTAAAAGCACTTCCTAAATTACATAAGCCAATTAAGAGAGTTATTAATTCTGAAATTAATTTATGAGAACTTGAGACCCTTATTGAAAAAAATGATAACCTTGAACTTAGACAAAATCAACAGATAATGTCCACAATGGTTGGGAAAGCATTTTCAGATGAAGAAAAAATTGTGCTAGAGGCTCCAACATGAGTATGAAAGACTTTTGCATACCTACTCCCTTCAATTACACATTCTATTAAGACAGGTGAACAAGTATTTGTGTCAACATCTACAAAAGCACTACAAGACCAAATTTTTTATAATGATCTAGATTTCTTATCTAAAAAATTCTGATATGATTTTTCATACTCAAAATTAAAATGAAAGTCTAATTATATTTGAGTCTTCGCATTTGTAGATTTTATGACTGGAGTTTGAAAATTAACAAGACATGAGTCCAGTTTTGTTTTGAAAATTTTATTCTGGTTAATGAAAACTAAATCAGGTGAGTTGGATGAATTAGATTTCTACTGAAAAGAATATAGTTTTTTGAAAGAAATTAATGCAGATGATAGTATTACTTTTTCTCAAGATAATACATATGAAAAATATGAATTTGCTGTGAATGCTAGAAGAAATGCTAGAAAAGCCAATATTGTTGTAATTAATAACAATATTTTGTTTCAAGATATTAATTGAGATAATAATATTTTATGAAAGGTTGAAAATTTAGTACTTGATGAGGCTCATACTCTAGAAGATGTTGTCACTAATTCACTCAAAAAGTGATTTTGTTTAAGAGATTTTGAAAAACATCTTATTTCAATAGAAAAAATACTAAAAAAGTACAAAATTAACTCTGTTGATATCAAATGAAAAACAGATAATTTGATTTTTGAGATGTGAATCATTTTTGATACTTTTCAAATGTACTTAAACATAAAGGTTAAAAATGATGATAAATATCAAAATATTCTTATAAATGATGATTTCTATAATCCTGATTTAGACGATGTAGACAAAAGGGAACTTTCTAATCTTATTCAATTGAAAATAACTGATTTTCTTGATCAGCTTTCAATTGTTCCAGATAAGGTATATTTGTCTTTATGAAGAGAAATAAAATTCTTAGAGTGAGTAAATAAGGTTGTAAAAGTACTTCTAGACAAAGATGACAAAAATAAATATATTAAGCTTCTTAATTATAATGAGCACAGAGGGGGGCTTGTTTTAGAATACACACACCTTAACGTTTGAGATTACTTAGAAAAGCATTTGTGGAATAAACTTCATAGCTGTATTCTTACAAGTGCTACATTACAAGTTGCTGAAAGCTTCGATTATATAAACACAATGCTTCATCTTGAATCCTTTTCTTGTAGTGAGCTAGAGAGTGATTTTGATTATTCTAAACAGGCACTTCTCTTTATACCAGATGATTTATGAAGTATTAAAAACAATTTATCTGGTATAATTGCGTTTGTGTCTGAATTAATGACTATAGTGAAATGAAATACATTAGTCTTATTCACTGCTTTTTATGCTATCAAGGAATGTTATAGGGTATTAGCCCCTCTTGCTAAGAAAGAGAATTTAAATGTCTATGCACAATCAATTTGAGGATGAAAACACAAGCTTATTGAGGCTTTTAAGCATAATGCAGATAAAAGTTTTTTGCTGTGAACAGATACATTCTGGGAATGAATAGATATTCCGTGAGAAAATTTAAAATTTTTAGTTATTCACAAGGCACCATTTATGGTTCCTACTGATCCTATATTCCAAGCAAGGAGTAGTTTGTTTAAGAATGCTTTTATGGAATACTGAGTTCCTAAGTCTATTCTTAAGTTAAAGCAATGATTTGGTAGATTAATTAGAACAAAAACGGATACTGGTATAGTTATATTTTTAGATGATAGGATTTATTCAACGAGGTGGTGAGAAATTTTCTATAAAGCCTTTCCTAGTACTATTAAAACAAGGAAATGACCAGCTGATGATTTTCTCAAGATACTAGAAGACAAAAAAAAAGACTAAAGTAAAGTCTTTTTTTTTGTTTCAATCTATTTGATATGCTATTATATATATAAGTTATTTTCTAATAAAAATTATGGGGGGAGAAAAAAAACAAGATAACATAGACTCTACAAATATATTTGAAGAGTTTTCTCAAGATGAAAAATTAAAATCTGAGGTTAAAAATACCCAAAAACAAAAGGACAAAGGGACATATTATTATTTATGAATAATGAATGGTATATTGAAATCAATTAATATAGTTATGATTTTTGTTTTTATTGTTGCGGGGGCTTATGTATATATTCAGAATAATGATGAGATAAGAAACATACCTTACTTAGATCCTATATGTTGATTATTAATTGACACAGAATTTATACCAAAGGGGGAATCATGTTCTAGTATTTCCTCACTTAATAAAGTATATTGAGAGATAAACAAAAGTATGTCTGATAAATATTATACAAAGATTGCCAATGCAATTGAAGATGTATATTTTGTTTCAAACTTTGCTTTTTCTAATGAAGTTTTATTTCTTTTAGATAGAACAAAAAATAGAATATCACCACTAAGTATACTAGAAAAATTTGATAAACTAAAGAATGAATTTGAACCCATTAATAAAGGGAAAATACTATGTTCAAATGTGAAAATTTCATGAGAAGGTGTCTTATCAATTGATTGTAATGCATTTTCATCACGTTGGGATAGAAATATTGTGTGACTTTCTTGAAAAAATCAAAAGAATGAAAATGTTTCTGGTACATCTATTTCAATTGCAAGTAGTTTCATTAATTATATTGAAAAAAATTCTACAGATTTTGTTTTAATTAATAAACAAAAAGAATTTTCATTTACTGATGTGGCTGATTATTGATGATATTCAAGAAAAACTAATTTTAAAATCAATTTAAAATTAAGATCTAATACACTATTACTTAAGTAAAATTATGAAAAAAAATTGAACAAAAGAAGCTATATTTCAGTCATTTATATTTAATTCAATTCTATTGATAATATTAATGGCTATTGCTATATTTTATTTGTATCCTCAATATAATTTATCAGAGGAAAAAATAAACACTTTTTCAGATGTATCTAATAATTATCAAACTCTTGTTGAGAAGGGATTATCTTTTACAGAGTTTAATATTATACACAAAAAAGATTGAAAAAGCCTTAAATGATGAGACAGTGCACTTTTAAATAATATTCTTACAGACTTTAGGGAAGATGATTATAATACACATTTTTCACATACAGGTGCAATTTATGAAAAATTTTTAGATTGAAAAGTGATTGATGCAAAAGAAAAAAGAGAAGCACAAATAGGAACTAATATAGGTACAAAAATTAATGAAATTCTACCTGAATATTCATCTGATTCTTCATTGGTAACGGATTCTTTGACTGATTTTAAATTTATAAATCATATAGAATGACTACTTGATACTTTTCAATTAAGTTCAAAAGATAAAATATGAATATGACAATTAACCGAAACATGAAAAGAAAGTGTTAAAAAATGAGAAAAATCTGTGAAAAAAAATCCGCTTAATGGTGTTATTTATGAATGAAAACTAAAGCTTGATCTTATTTGAGAGAAGAAGAATATTGTAAACTTTATACATTATATTGAAAATGTTTGAAAAATTACTGTTGATAATAAAGAAGTAAACATTTATGAGGAAACAAATAGTAAATTCTATATTGATAATAATGATGAAAGAGTTAAGAACAATTTTCTAGATATTTCTGATTATTTTAAGGATTGAATTAACCCATATGATGGTTTGATCATGGAAGTTGATGATTTAAGTTTTATGGAATACATGGATTCATCGGATCTACCTACTCCCGATTGATATAATTTAGTTCAACTCATTAAAGAATGACAAGCTAATGAAAAATTTCAAATCAATATTACTTTAAAATATTATGTTAAAGGTTTACCAACATTTAAGATAGAAAAATTTATTGAAGATGTGCAAGCAAGGTATTGAAATCTTGTAAAAATATCGAGTAGTTGATTTGAATATGTTTCAAAGAATAGAGCATCATTGAATGATAGTAATGCTATTTCAGCTATTTGAAGCCTAGGGAATATTAATAAGTATTTGCTTGGTTTAAAAATAGATATTAAAAATCTAGGTATTGAACTTAAAAAAGGAGAAGATCTTGGAACTGTTTACAAAACAGCACAAGAATTAGATAGCATATTTGAAGTTATTACAGAAAAATTAAGTGTTGATTTACAAGCAGTTTCTGAAACTCTGTATACAAAACATGAAGCCATATTAAATAACAACAGTAAATAAAATGTCTGATTATATAACTACAGTTGAAGCATTAAAAGAAATGGTATACAAATGAGATGATATTCCTCAAATTTGTGATACTATAATTTTGGCTGCAGTTTTAGGAGAGTCCTCTGATATTCATGTTGAGCCATTGAGCTCATATGTAAGGCTAAGATATAGAAGAGATTGAGACTTATCTGAAATACTTGAATATCAAAATTTTATTCATCAATGAGTTATTGCTAGATTTAAAATTATGGCAGACCTTAAAATTGATGAATCAAGAATCCCACAAGATGGGAGAATTTCAAAAACAATATCTTGAAAGCCTTTGGATTTGAGAGTATCAACTCTACCAACTGTTCATGGAGAAAAAGTGGTAATGAGAATAATAGATAAATCAAAAGAAATACCACAACTTGAAAGTCTTTGAATAGAATGAAGAAATGGGAAAATAATTAATCATGCGATATCACAACCAAATTGAATTATTCTTACTTCTGGTCCTACTGGTTCATGAAAATCAACAACTCTTTATTCTTCTTTGATTATGCTGAATAAACCATGAGTTAATATAATGACATTAGAAGACCCAGTTGAAAATCAAGTTGATGGTATTAATCAATCACAAGTTAAACCTGATATTGGATATACCTTTGCTTATTGAATTAGAACAGCCTTAAGACAAGATCCTGATATTATTATGATTTGAGAGATGAGGGATAAAGAAACTGTAGATATTGCGATTGAAGCATCTCTTACCTGACATTTAGTTTTTTCTACAATCCATACAAATAGTGCTGCAGAAACAATCACAAGAATTTTGAATATGTGAATTCAGCCTTTCTTAATTCCAGCATCAGTAAATGCAATTATTGCACAAAGGCTAGTTAAAAGACTCTGTAAACATTGTAAAACTCCTAAACCCATGAAAGACATTTGAAGTGCTACTCTGGTTAATGTTAAGAAGGCTATTAACATGATACCAAAGGATGAACTACAATCAAGAGTTTGATCTAAGCTTAAAAATCCAGTATTCTATAAACCTGTCTGATGTGATAAATGTGAAGGAAGTGGTTATAAATGAAGAGTCTGAATGTATGAGGTTCTTGAAATAGGTTCTGGTGTTAAAGAGATGATTCTGTGAGGTCAATCTGCATTTAATATAAACCGTCAAGCAATTAAAGATTGAATGATTTCATTAGAACAGGATGGTATAATGAAGGCTTTAAATTGAGAGACAAGTTTAGAGGAAGTATATAGGGTTGCAAAAAGTCAAAATGATTAAATACTATTTAAAATAGACAAATGGAAGGAAAAAATATGATGGATAAAATAAATGATTTTCTTATATCAATGCAAAGTGTAAAGGTTAAAGAAAAACTCGTTTTTTACCGTTTATTGTCTACAATGACAAATGCTTGATTAAGTTTGGTAAAGTCAATTGTTGTTCTAAGGGATCAAGAAAAAAATCCTGTCTTTAAAAGAATATTGTCTGTATTTATAACTGAACTCAAGTGAGGGAAGACTTTATCTGAATGTTTATCTATGTATCCATGATCTTTTAGCGATGATGAAATATGAATTATTTGATCAGGTGAAAAAACATGAAAACTGAATGAGGTATTAATAGATTTAGCTGATCAAATAGAGAAAGTTTCTTCAATTTCTTGAAAACTTAAGTCAGCTATGATATATCCTGCATTTATTATGGTTGTTGTTACAGGGGTAATTATGATTATGATGGTTGTTGTTGTACCAAAACTTCTTGATATATTTGAAGATAAATCAGCACTTCCATTATCTACACAGGTTCTTATTGCAGTATCAGATTTTTTATGAGCATATTGGTATCTTATAATTATTTCTATAATAGTTGCTGTTATATTTATAAAGATTTGGAAGAAAACCCCTTGATGAAAGTATCTTTATGATAACTTCATGTTTAAGATCCCAATCTTTGGTAATATGACACAAAAACTTATTCTTTCAAGGTTTTCTAGAGTGCTGTCTTGATTAATTTGATCAGGAGTATCAATTATTTGAGCGTTTCAAATTGTATCTGAATCAGTATGAAATGAGGTATATAGGCAAAGGATACTTTTATTAAAGGAAGATGTTTGACAATGAATTAAAATATGGGAAGCTCTTGATGGAGATAAATTATTCCCACCAATGATGGTTCAAATGATTCAAGTATGAGAACAAACTGCGAAGTTAGACAAAACTATATTGAAAGTTGCTGACTTTTATGATGAAGAAGTTGATAATATGATTGCTACTCTTAACAAATTACTAGAACCAATGATAATTGTTTTTCTAGCAGTGGTAGTTGGTTGAATTGCAATGGCAATAATGCAACCAATTATGAATTTGGCTGATACTGTAAGTCAAAAATAATTAGATAGCCCATAAAGTGATTATTTAGCGTTGTTTTTCTCTCTAAATAGTCACTTTTTTTATTGTGCGAAAAAAGAGTGAAAAAGTGGCACTGGTATTTGACTTAACTATGAAAAACTAATATACTGTGTCAGTCTTTTAAATTGAGATGTTCTTTAACATAAAACTTTTTAAATTAAAAAAGGTTTGTAACTCTGTTATATATAAGAGAGGGAATAAGTTTATAATAAATTTATTATAGATTGATTCCCTCTGTTGTATAAAATAACAAGGGTTAAGGCTTTAACTGTTTAGGTTGTTCTTAAAGGTGAATGACACATTATTTTATATTACTAACTTATAGTAAAATATGAGTACTTTTGTTAAAAAAGTTGCTTCTGTTGTATTATCTTCTGCTGTTGTTTTAACAGCTATTGGTTCTACTGCTGGAGTAAGTGCAGACTACACTAATGTAGAAGCTGCAAACCTTCTAGGTGACAAGGAAATTATTGTAGATCAATCTACAAACCCTGCTGCTTACGAATTATGAAACACTCTTCTTAAACAAGAAGGGATAAAGGTAATGGAAAAATTATCTGGAAGATCTATTCCTACTTCTTGTACTTCATCAAGCTTTGCTGATGTTGCTGTTCAAGATTGGGTATGTAAATATACTGAAGATGCATTAGCTGCAGGATTTATTGCTGCTAATGATAACTTTGGTCCTGAAGGACTTCTTACTAAAGGTCAAGGACTAAAATTAGTAATGCAAGCTAGAGGTATTGAAAAAACTGCAGGAATGACTCCTTGGGAAGCTGGTTATGTTGATGCTGCTGTTAAAGCTGGTATTGCTTCTGACTTCTCTGATTATTCAACTCCTGTTGATAGAGGTACATTTTTTGTATGGGCTGCTGAAGCTATTGCTCCATCAGAAGATGAAGATGATGATCTATTAAGTGGATTACTTGATGGTCTAGATGATGTTGTTGTTGAAACACCAGTTGTTGAAACACCAGTTGTTGAAACACCAGTTGTTGAAACACCAGTTGTTTCAAGTGGTGATATGTTAACTGTTTCTCTTAATCCAGAAACTCCATCTAATGGATTAGCTCAACATTCTACTGCTAGAATTCCTCTATTAGTATTTGATGTTAAAGCTGGTTCACAAGATGTTACTCTTAATGAAGCTACATTCGAATTTATTGGTTTAGGTGACTATGCTGATTTAGATGATGTTTCAATTTATAACTCTATTGGAGAAAAAGTTTCTAAAACTAAATCTTTCTCTGAAATTACTAGAGAAATTTCTTTTGATAGAGATATTGTTGTTGAAGCTGGTTCTACTATGACATTAACAGTTGCTGGTATGTTAAATACTGGAGGTTCTGATAATGCTACATATGGTATTAAATTAGTTGATATACAAGCTTCAAGTGATGTTGAAGGTGAAGATTTAGTTGGTGCATTACTTGTTCCTGCTACTTTCTCTAATACTCCATCTATTGAAATTTCAGAAGATAAAGCTTCTGGAGATGTTATTATTGGTGAAAACCAAAAATTAGCTTGATTTGATATAGAAGAAAAAAATGATAATGGTGACGTTATTATTAATACAATTACTATTCACTTAGCTGGTTCAGTTGATGAAGATGACGTTACTGACTTAGCTCTTTCTATTGAAGGAACTGAAGTAGCTTCTAACTTAATGGTTAATGGTGATGATGAAATCGTTGCTCTAGTTAACTATACTCTTGCTTCTGATGATAAAGTTACAGTTGAATTAACAGGTACAATTGTTGGATCTGTTGGTGATTCTATTGACTTCGTATTTGAAGGTGCTGATGATATCTATGCTACTGCTGCTAATACTGGTATGCCAGTTGCTGTATCTAACGCTGATATTACTACTGAAGATATTGCTAGTTTAAATACTATTGAAGGTGCTGAAATTAATATCTCTTTTGATAAAAGTGATGTTGATGAAGCTAATCCAGATTCAGAAGATGTTCTTATTGGTACTTTAATGATTACTGCTAGTTCAGATGATTA
This sequence comes from uncultured Candidatus Altimarinota bacterium, assembly GCA_938015605.1. Taxonomy (GTDB): domain Bacteria; phylum Patescibacteriota; class Gracilibacteria; order BD1-5; family UBA6164; genus CALLPO01. The sequence goes on from CALLPO010000110.1 coordinate 10,952, forward strand.
TGAAATTACTAAATTAGAAGTTGCTGTTACTGGTTCTGCTGCAGGTATAGCTATTGATGATTTAGAACTTGGTGGTTCTAGTTATGATAGTGTTACTGGTAATGTTTATACATTTGAAGATATTGTTCTTTCAGCTGGAGAAGAAATTGCTCTTGAATTAACAATGGACCTAAATGAAGAAACTGATCCTACTACTCTTAATGGTAATGACTTAGTTTTCAATGTTACAGTTGAAGAAATTGAAGATGATACTAATGACGTAACTTACGTTCATGGTGCAACTACTAATCCTACATCTGACATTCTTTCTACTACTGCTCTAAGTACTCAATCAATTGATATTGAATCAGCTGGAATTACTTTCACTGCTGTTCAAGTTAATGAAAGAGAATTAGTTCTTGGTAATGGTATTGAAACTGTTATATATAAAGGTAAAATTTCTGTAAGTGATAGTGAAACTGTTACTATACAAGATCTTAACTTTAATGCAGCTACTGCTAATTCTTTATCTGGTGAAGATATTGATGATGTTATTGATACTGCTACTTTAAATATCGGTGGTCAAACTTTTGGTGCTGATATTGAATCTGATAGTGTTGATTTTACAAATATTAATGCTGTAATTGCTGCAGGTGCTGATAATATTGAAGTTCTTGTAACTGCTGTATTAAAAGATAATGATTCAATTACTGGTGCTGGAAATGTTCTAGCTCTTCAAGTTGAAACTGCTACTATGGAATTAGAAGATAGTAATGGTGATGACTTAGTTGCTGCTAATGTTACTACAACTAATATTAACACTGCTAATAAATTAGCTGAAACTAAACTTCTTGATAGAGGTATATTCTTAGTTAAAGTTGTTACTAATGGTGAATTAGAAGACGATATTGAAGAAACTGTTCTTGCTGGTTCTTCTGCTGTAGCTCTTGCTGAAGTAGAAATCCAAGCTGAATATGAAGCAATTGATGTAGATGCACTTACATTTACTGTAGCTGGAGATTTCTCTGACTCACTTCTAAATGTTAACTTAGTTGCTGCTGATGGGACTGTTATAGCTTCTGACGCTGTAGTTAATCTTAATGGTACTACAACTGAAATCCTTTTTGAAGACTTTACAGTTGCTGAAAGTGATGATGAAATTGATGCTGTTCTTGTTGCTGATTTAAGAGCTTATGATACTACAGGTGATGAAACTCAAGGTCAACTTGGTAACATTATTGTAATGGTTTCTGCTCCTGCTTCTGCTGATTTAGAAGGTGATGCATCTAACGATCCAATTACTTCAATAACTACTGTTGCTGGTCCTGGAGATACTGTTTCTGTTGTACCTGCTTTAGTTACTGCTTCTATTGTTGATACTCTAGGAACAGATGACAAGTATACTACTCTAGAATTTACAGTTGATAAAGGTGACAATGACTTTGATAACGACGATGTTGTTATTACTGCTGTTGAAATTGAAACAGCTGTTACTCCAACTTGAGTTACTGTTAGAAATTCTGATAGCGATACTATTGCTACAGCACAAACAACAACAACTCTAACTATTGCTAACGCAAATGGTGATGCTGAAATCACTTCTGGAGATACATTTGAATTTAAAGTTGAAGATGATGACTCTGAATTAAGAATTGTACCTAATGGTATATCTTACTCATTAGATGGTGGTACTTATACTACTAATAATGACACAGTTATGAATCTTGGTGAATATAATGAATCTAACTAATTTGTTTTAGTTTGATGAAATATAATCAACGAAAAACCTACTCTTAATTGAGTAGGTTTTTTTTATGTCTAAAATTATCCACTAAAAAAGACCATAGTTATTATAACTATGGTCTTTTTTAAGTTCTTATTTAATATCAATAACTTCAATATCAAAATTAAGAGTTTTATCAGCTAATGCATGATTTACATCAAGAGTAACTTCTGTATCTGTTACAGCTTTAATTTCAAATTCTCAATATTGAGTTGGAAGTTTTACTCAAACCTTTAACTCTATCCCATTCTTTTCAAAATCACCTAATTGTTCTTTTGGAACTATTTGTACATTCTTTTCATCATATACTCCGTATCAATCTTTAGGTTCTACTTCTAGTTCAAATGTATCACCAATTTTATGTCCAACTAAACCTTGTTCCCAACCTACTATTACTTGTTTAGCTCATATTGTAAAATCAAAAGGGGTGCCTCTATCTAAACTTGAATCTTTCTTTTCTCCATCAACAGTAAGTGTATAGTGAACAGAAACAGTATCTCCATCAGCTATTTCTCTATCTTTTTTTGCTTCCATTTCTTTTTTTTCAGCTTCTTTGTCTAATTCAGTACTTTTACTATAATCCTTTAGAGCTTCATCTTTATTTATTGTAATATCCTCTAATTTTCAACCATTATATTCTTGTATAGCTATAGAAATGATTTTTACATCTTTTACTGGCTTATCTTGCGCCCCAGTTTTAACCTTAGCAATTTTTTCTACATTATCCATTCCTTCAATTACTTGTCCAAATACTGAATGTTTATTATCTAGGAAGTTATTATCTGCTTGGTTAATGAAGAATTGACTTCCATTTGTGTCTGGTCATGCATTTGCCATTGATAGAGAGTATTTAATATTAGTTAGCTCTGAGTTGAACTCATCACTAAATTTTTCTCAATAAATACTTTCTCCTCACATACCAGTTCCAGTAGGGTCTCAACCTTGAATCATAAAACCACTGATTATTCTATGAAAGATGATACCATCATAGTATTTATCTTGTGCTAAAACAGCAAAGTTATTAACTGTTCAAGGTACTTCATTTTTAAAAAGTTTAACTTTTATTGTTCCATTTGTTGTTTTAATTGTTGCAACAAGATCTCCATCTTTTAGAGGTGAAGTTTGTAGTGTATCTTTTTTTGCCATTGTATCAGTATCTTTAGTTTCTAAATTAGGAGTTTCAACTACTTCACTAGTAATTTTCTCATTTTCAGCCTTATCAGCTTTGTTTGTGTTGTTTATGTCTTCTTGTGTACAACTTCATAGAAGGATTGCACATGAAGCTATTACAGCTATTTTTTTCATATATTAATATATTTAAGAATAATCTATTTCTTAAGCTTTATTTTAGTTCTTCAGACCTTTTTGTTGAAAAGGTTCAGCAAGTATTGTAAAAAGTTTTCTGTATTTGTAAAATGTTTTACAGGAGTTCTGAGTCTAGTAGTAGAAGTTACAACAAACTTAACTTCCTTATCTAAGTCTAGGAAGGTTTTAAGTTCTTCTAGAGTAATATTTTCTTTAAAATCTACTTGATAGTTTATTCCAACCTTCTTGATTTGAGTAATGAGATGTTGGCTTGATTTAAGCTTTACTTTTAATAACATGAAGAAATTTTCCATTTTTTCTGGAAGAGTCTCTGAAATATTATTCTCAACACTAAAGTCTGCTATTAAGTTCTCTAAATCTTCCTCATGAGTGAGTGATTCTATTTCTCTATAAAAGTTAATCTTATCAAGATCTGAATCAAAGAAAGAATCAGGTATTCATATATCTAATTGTAAATCTATTTTTGTATTAATGAAAGTGGGTAATATTTTATTGTCATTAGACACTTTATTTTCTTCTGGAAGGGCCTTTTGTTTTTTCAATTCATTAATCTTTTGTTCAACCATTTTTAGGTAAAGATTGACACCAATTTCACTAGTTTGACCACTTTGTCTACAACCTAGTAAATCACCACCTCACCTTATTTCTAGGTCTTTCATTGCTAGTTCAAAACCAGCTCATAGGTATGAGTAATTCACAATTGTCTTTAATCTTTTTGCAGTTTCACTTCCAAGATTTTCTTTCTTGTAGAGAAGGTAACAGTGTCATAATCTATCACTTCTTCACACTCTTCATCTAAGTTGATGAATTTGGCTAATACCAAAATTTTGTGCCTCATTAATAAAAATAGTATTTACATTAGGAAAATCTATTCAATTCTCAATAACAGTGGTTGTGAGGAGAATATCGTATTTTTTATTTTTGAAATCAATTATTCTTTTCTCAAGCATATTTCAAGGAAGTTGTCCATGTGTTATAACAATATTTTTATCAGGAAAGAGTCATTGGAGAGTTTTTTCAAAATGTACAAGTGTTTGGACTCTATTATGGACAAAATATACCTGTCATCATCTTTCAAATTCTGCCTCACATCAGTCAAGTATAACTCTTTCAGAGAATTTAGATATAATAGTGTTAATATCTTGCCTTCATTGAGGAGGTGTTTTAATTATTGAAATTTGTCTAATTTGAGAGAGTGCCATGTTTAGACTTCTTGGAATAGGAGTGGCGGACATTGATAAGATATCAATAGAAGTTTTTAGTTTTTTAATCTTTTCTTTATCACTTACTCAGAACTTATGCTCTTCATCAACTATAAGTAGTCACAGGTTTTTATACCTGATCTTATCTGATAATAATCTGTGTGTTCAGACAACTAAATCTATTTCTCAATTATTTAAACCTGTAAGCACTCAGTCAATTTTTTTAGTAGATTCCATTCTTGTTACTACTGCAATCCTCATACCAAGAGACCTAAATCTATCAAGAGCTTTTTCATAATGCTCATAAGCAAGTACCACAAGAGGAGCAATAAATACAGATTGTTTTTTGTTAATGAATGCTCTATGAATTGCATTGAATGCGACTTCAGTCTTACCAAATCATACATCTCAAACTAAAAGCCTATCCATTGGTTCTGGTTTGGACATGTCTTCCAGTATATCATCAATGGCCTCATCTTGATCTGGAGTATAAGTATAGGGGAAACTTGATTGAAAAGAGAGTTCTTTTTGTGTATCAGGAATAAATGCAAAAGAGCTTCACATCTTTCTTTGAGAGTATACGTGTAAAAGTTCTTCTGCTATTATGGCAACTTCTTCATCTACTTTTTTCAGTTTTCTAGACCATTCTGTTGTGTTGAGCCCTGTGAGTTTTGGGTTGTCTCAACCAATGAATTTGTTTACTCTAGATACTTCAGTGATAGGTACAAAAAGTTTATCTTCTCACTTATAATGGATTTCAATATATTCTTTTATTAGTATCTTTTTATTATTTGATGTAGGAAGTTCCTTCTTGATTATTCACTTAAAAATTCCTATTCAATGATCTATATGAACAACATAATCTCATGGTGTTATTTTGAGTAATAAATCAAGATCTGCAGCTACATTTTTAGAGAGCCTTTTTTTGATAAAGATCTTTCCTAAAATATCATCACACAGTACAACTTTATTTTGTGAAGCAACTTCATAACTCTTAAGAAAATTTCCACTAATTTCATGAATAAATAGTTGAGGTAGACTATTATATTCCAAAAAATTATTGATTGTATTTATGTTTTTAGAATAGATTTCAATAGATTGTTTACTGTTAGATAATAGGTTTTTTAATGTGTCTATCTTGTCAATATTAGGTGTGTCTATTTCAAGATTTTTTGTTTTTAATAGCTTATTAGTTACAAAATCTAAAGTACAGAAATTGTCTAATATTGAAGTGTTTTCATCATAATATTCTGAAAAATCCAGAGAATCAAGAATAACGAAAGCATTAGATATTTTTAGAAAATGCTGTAAGTTAGCGGTCTTGGTTATGGACGTATTTTTGTCTATTTGATTATACAATTTTTGACTTCATCAGATGTAAATTTCTTTTAGCTCTTCACTTGATATTATGTCTTCCTTTATTTTTTTTATTTGGAGTATTTCTTCTACAGTTTCTCACCAAAAACTTATCTTATATTCATGCTCTCAATTGAAGTCAATTATTGATAAAATATCTCATGATTTTTTGTATGTTCAATGATTAGAAAAATCAGAATATTCAAATCACATTTCACCTAATTTTTTTATAATTGTGTTTATTGCATATGACTCTCAAACTTTTAATGCTTGTGAAAAATATAACAATTGTTCAGGAGTTAATATTTCTTCTTTAAGAGAATAATTTGTTACCAAAAATAATCATGAGTTATTTTTTAACATATTTGTTAAACTAGAGTAATTATCTACTTCTTGATAGTTCACTCTGATGTATTCTAGAACTTTTTTATATTGATTGACTAATTTTTCATTTTCCATAACAAGAACAATTTTTTTGTGCTCTTCTAGATTTTCTTTGATTAAAAGTGATTTAGAAAAAAAATTTCAGCTATTTGTATAGCTGTGATTTTTTTCAAGTTGTATTGCAAGAGTTGGGAACATAAATGTATTTACAAATATTTTTTTTAAAATATACTTGTATATAACAAAAAACAAACTTTTTATTACAAAAAATATGAATCTTTTTATAAATGCAGTCAGTTCATCTTGAGTACTTATCCTTTTTGATGTAGACAGAAACATTACTTGAGAGAAAACAATTAAAATACTCTGAAATGAAAGTTCTAAGTTAATAATATTTATTGATGCTTTTTTATGTGAAAATGACTGTGAATATATGGACTTAGAAAATATAGTAATTGTGAATTGACCATGAAGCTTTACCTGAGTAAGGACGGTTGTTCTTGCTGCAAATACTATAAATTATATTATTAATAAAAGTATCACACCACTCAGCTTTTTTGACTTATTTGGAGACTACCCAATTATCAAATCTTCAAGTAGAAGGGATTTATTTGTAAAATATGAAATAAATGCTACTATAGAGATAGTGAAGAATGAAGACTTTTTAGAGAAAGTCCAAAATAATAATGACTTAGGTATCTTTTGAGATATTTCTAATAATGGTATCTCAGATAGTATAAGTGTTAATTCAAGTGTTGATTACTCATCTGTGATACATAATCTTGAGTTTCAAAACAGTAAAATTATAGAACCACTCTATATTAAAAAACCAAATATTTCTTAAACATAGAAATTATGACACATGATGCAGCAAAAAATATCAAATTAAAAAATATGAGACCATGAGAGGAAACTCTTATGCTAGTAAAAAGACACTGGATTATCTTAGTAGTTCTTGGTCTCTATTTTTTCTTTGGAATTATTATGACGGTTCTTATTTATGTATTTGGGAATAACTGATGGACTCATTTTGCTGTAGTGATTTTTTGGATGATATATTCAATATTTTTGTATATTCAATGGTTAGATCATGAGCTTGATATGTATGTGATTACTAATAATAGAATTATTTGAGTAGAGCAAATTTCTTTTCTGAATAGAAAGGTAAGTGAATGTAATCTATGACAAGTTCAAGAAGTTGGTTCTCATACAAAATGACTTCTGGCAAATCTTTTAAACTTCTGAACTGTAAAAATCTCAACGGCCTGAAACTGAAGAAATTTTTCAATGACATATTGTCCAGAAGCGCTTGATAACTCAAGAAGTATATTAAATATAGTCGATCATTATAGAGATACTCATTGATGAAGAAACAAAATGTAAGCATAAAAAAAGAAGAAATAATTATTTCTTCTTTTTTTTGCTTTTATGTTTTTTGATTAAATTATTTTGTGCAATATATGCTCAGGTAAGTAAAAAGAAAATATAACTAGTGGCTGATTCTTCAAAAGCATGAGTGAAATTAGCCATGAATATTAGAGTAATATATGCTGTAAAAAATCATATTGATAAGAAATCTCTTTGCCTTTTTACTATTGTATAGAGTTTTAAACCAATAATGATAATTACTGACATAAATAATCAAAGTCAGATAATTCATTGTTCAAGTAAAATTTGAACGTACCAGTTTTCAGGAAGGAACCTAAGAGTAATTGCAGTTGAGGCAATAGCAATATCAGTTCATCCTGCAGATTCAATAGAATTTCACACCCAACTGGCTGGACCTGCAATTCATAAACCATAACCGATTGGATTATACAGGAACATTTCTACTGACATTTTGAGATTATCCAACCTGTTGATAATTGCTCATAAATGGAGAAAGAGGTCTTTTTTTATAATGGCTATAAACACTATTGGAATTAATGAAATAACTCAGGCAATGGCTATATATTTTGTTGAAAGCTTTCTTTTGTACTTAATAGTAAATGTTAGGTATGCAAATAATACAATTCATACAAATAGTCCAAGTACTGATGTTTTTGAATAAGAATAAAATATTGATGTGATAACAAGTAGACTAGGAATAACAAGTAGGGCTTTTGATACATCACTATATTTTGTTGTTCAAACTTTTGGTTTCCCAGGAAGTACAAAGAGCTTATTTTTTGTATTTCTGAGGAATTTTAATATATAACCTAGATACAATAGGAAGAATACGGTTAAGAATACACTCCATCTTATTGGTCCTGAGAAACTCCCTTGAAATCTATGCTCTCAATTTACATTTTGAGAGAAACTGATACAACTGTTTGCATTGTATGTAGACACATCAGTCGAAAAACCAAATATACCAGAAACTGCTGATATATCACCAAATAAATACCATGGAAGAAAAACTATAAGAACTCAAAATATTACTCAAAAAACTGTTTTGAGTAAAAGTGATAGATGTTGTTTAACTTGAACAAGATACATTCCAATTACACAAGCAATTAAGAAAAAGACATCATATTTAAATCAAAGAAATGATGAAATTTTTGGTTGTAAATAGGGAAGGAAAATAAATGCAAATGAACAGAGAGCAAAAGCAGTGATAGTTCAAAGTAAATAATTATTCTTGTAGAGCCTTGAAAAATTCCAATTATATTTTTTCAAAGTTACAAAGAAAGTTATAATAAAGAGTATTGATAGAATTATTTCTTTCCAGAATCTAAGTACATTTGTGTCAAGGCCAAATTTACATTTCATTGTAGTTACGAGTAGTGCATGTACTGGAAGTAATGCAACCATGATAATTAGTAAAATTTTTATAAAATTATTCATATGTTATAAGGGGGTATTTATATGGTTATATTTTTTCTATAATAAATATAATTAGGATTTTAGCAAGAGTAAACTTAAAAAGTTTTTTGATAATTTTATAAATTAGGTTAGAATATATCTATATATGGTGTTTTACTGACTTAGAAAATATAAATGCTTAAAAAATTAATAATTGGATTTTTCATCCTCATCAGTTGATTTTATCTAAATGTAAATTATGTGTCTGCTGAGAATTGTAGTGGAAGTGGTTGTATTAGCAGTACTGAATTTATTGTTCCTATTTCAACTTTTTGAAATGGTAAAATTGCTGGAGTTGATATTACAAACACTAACTCAACTGAAAGTACTATGTCAGTATTATTGGGTGTTATTATAAAAAACTTGATTGTAATATTTTGAGTATTATCACTTTTGATTATGACTATCGGTTGAGGATATATGATATTCCACGTAGGTGAAGAGTCTCTCCTTTCAAGGTGAAAGTCTATTTTTATGTATGGATTAGTATCATTAGCTATTGCATTAAGTGCCTGACTTATTGTTCAATTAATAACTTATATTCTCTACTAAAATATATGAAAAAAATTATTTATACATTAGTTGTATTTGCATGTAGTGTAAATACAGAAGTATTTGCAACTTGATCTAAGCCTGTTATCAATTGTGAATGATTACCATGATGTAAAGCTTGATGAACTACTAACTCTGTTGAGGAAGTATCTGCAAATATTATTGCACAATTAATTCAATATGTGGCTGTTGTAGCTGTTATTGCTTTGATGATTTCAGGAGTAATGTACATGCTTTCAAGTTGAGAAGAAGAAAAAACAAAAAAAGCTAAAACATGGATCATATGGTCAGTTGTAGCAGTGATCCTATCAATAAGTGCTTACTACATTGTAAATACTTTAAATGAAATCAATATTACCTAGTAAATAACATTATGACAAATATATCTACATTTTTAACTAGTTGTGTAATTTTAGTGTTGTTCTTCTCTCTTTGAGTAGATGCTGCATGATTTGATGCTTCCCACATAATACCAACAACAGACAGCTGAACAATATCTGATGTAGAATTTGCTAAAGATACAAACCTTTTAGATAAACTATTAGATTTTGTGAAAGAATCAATTTTTGGGATATTAGCATTAGTTGCAATTTGAATGTTTCTATATGTTTGATTTAGTCTTGTAAAAGCACAATGAAACCCAGAAGAATTAAAGAAAGCTTTTATGACATTAATTCATGTTATAATTGGTCTATTTATAGTTGCTATATCTTGGGCTGTTATTACTATGGCTTCTAGTGTTACTTTTTAAAAAAAATATAAAATGTTAAAAAAAATATTATTGGTTTTTTGTCTCTTTTTAGTTTTTTTCACATGAAGTATTAACGCTGCATATAATCCAAGGCATGATGTTAAAAATAATACAGTGAAACAAACAGCTATTAAAGACTACAAAAAATGATGAAACACTATTAATTATGAATGAGTAAGAACTAAACTTGGAGATACTAGCCTTACAGATGAATATATTGAGAAGCAAGTGAAGGATTGATTAGAGTGAGATATTACTAGAGCAGTTTATGATCAAATTGTTGATCAAGAGATAAATAAATCTTGAAACAATACTGACACTGATGCTCCTGCAACTCCAGCTGAAAAAGCAGCAGCAGATGCAGCAGCTAAAGCTATAGCAAAATGTAACTTTGACTTAGAATGAACTGGTGATTATGATCAAGATGTACGACATAATATTGAAGAATGTATTACAGGATCATCTTTAGTTCAACCAAATGTTAAACTAGATGTTACAAGTTGAGGGCTTAAAACGGTATTAAATGGATGGATTCAGAAAATAGCAGGATTCTTAGCTCTATGAGCGATGTTTGCAATAGCTTTTGGTTCATTGAAACTTACATTGAGTTGATGAGAGGATGAAAATATTAAAAAAGCAAAAGACATTATTAAGTGGTGAATTTTAGGTTTTCTAGCAGTTATTTCAGCAGGATTATTGATTGCTACAGTTGTAAATCTTATCTATTCATTAGCAGGGTAACATTCCATGATATCAGTGAGTAACATTTTAAAATTTAGTTTATGGGTGATATTTTTCACAACTATACTTTTTATGTGAGATATTCTTTTTCACAAGCAATCTGTTGAAAATGAAGAAGACTTTTTAGAAATTAGTGTTTATGAACCAACAAAAGAAAACAAAATTGAGTTCAAAAATTTAACAGAAAGTATACTAGGTGATAAAGTGAGTGAGGGAGATTTAATTAAGAAACAAGAAATACTTGATAAAATTGAAGAAATTAAAACTACTGATTCTGAGCTAGATAATACTGTTCATAAGGAACATCTTGATTCAGCAATTGATATTGAATATGAGTACGTTCCAGAAAATTTTGTATCTGAAATAACTTCTGATTCAACAAACTTCAACTGAGTACTGAACTGAAAGAGTTTCAAAAAAATGATAGAACAGATTACTCTAACTTTTTATCAAGAAAGAATTGATGTAAGAGGAAAAATGAAAAATAAAACTATTAAATTTTTTGGACCAAATGAAATGGAAGATGATGAACTATTTGGAATTTTTATTCATGAGCTGTCTCATTATATAGATTTGTATCACTTAGAAAGAATTGATTGAGCTGATATTTCAAACAATTATTATGATATATCATGGTACTCAACTATTGTAATGAATAAGTGATTAACTCAAAAGGATTTTGTCTCTGGTTATGCAATGACTAATAAATATGAAGATTTTGCCGAAAGTTTAACGTATTATGTATTTCATAATAACGATTTTGTTGTTAAAATGCAAGATTCTGACATATTGGAAAAGAAATACAGCTTTATAAAAAATGTTATATTTTCAGATGAAAGTTTTATTGGGACTGATTTCTCTTTAAATAATGCAGTTAAATCATATTATCGGGATATTACAAAGATAGATTTTTCAAAGAAAAACTTTTTGCAATATGTTAAAAACTCTATATAGTATCTCCATATTAAACAAAAAGGAAGGATCACGTTTTATCAATACATTTTAGTGTAGAAAGAAGATATTATAAATATCATAATGTTTTTTTCTTGTACTTAAGTGAATATATGTTGCAGCAATATATACTTAAAAGTATCAATACGTTTTTCAATCACATAATAATTGAATAAAAAACTAGCAAAACTAGAAAAATCTAATTTTTCAAAGTTCTAGTTTCACTAATAATTTATAACAAACAAAAATATGTTTGATTTTTTAAATAAGCTTGATGATGAGCTTAAAGGTATGACCTGAAAAGGGCCTAAAAAAGACAAAAAAGAAGAAAATAAAGACAATAAAAAACCTGAAGTAAAAAAAGAAGCTAAAGTTGAAAAAAAAGCTGAAGCAAATATTCCAAAACAAGTAACTAATGATGAGGTAGTGATTACTTCTGTTAGTAATACAAAGAAAGCACAAGCTGATAATTCAAATAGTGCAAAACCAGCTAATAAAAAACCAGCTAGAAAACCTAGTAATAAATTTTATAATAAAAATCCAAAAACTGCAAAATTTAATAGAAGAGAAAAATTTGTATCATCTTTCCCAGATACTAGATTCTTTCTACCATCTCTAAGAGAAAAACACACTAGATATATCCCAATTGGATGAAATGATGAAACTGGTGCTAAAAACATGTGAATGTTTCAATATGGAGATGATATTATT
>CALLPO010000111.1 GCA_938015605.1 uncultured Candidatus Altimarinota bacterium
TTTTTAGAGTTTGATATGTTTTAGTATATTTATTATCCACAGGTTTAGGTTTTTTACAAATTTTATTTGAGAAAGATGTGAAAAAACTAGATATGCTCCCACTATTCAAACAAGTGAACCTGCAATAATATCAAAAGGCCAATGAACTCATGCAATAACTCTTGATATATTCATAAGGGTAAAAGGTACAGCTAAAATCATTCACCATTTCCTATAGCCAGCAAAGAATATTGCTGCTAGAAATGCAATACTTACAGTAGCATGATCAGAAGGAAAACTAGCATCAGGCAGATGATCAAGAAGAAGTTTGGCTCATGCTTGCATATGCTCTTCTGGTCTATCTAGGTGAACGAACTGTTGAATGATCAAAGATATAATCAAAGCAAGAACAGTGGAATAAAAGATTAATAGTAAATTATTCTTAGCTTCTTTATTTCATTTATTTTTAGAAAAATATGTGTAGTAAATCCAATACCCAAGTAAAAACACAGGAAGTACAAAGATCGGTAAATCAACAAAAATGCTTACCATTATTTCAAAAAAAGCCATACTTGCAAGGTCATTGAAAAAGTGAAAAAGTGCTAAGTTAATTTCTTGCATATTTTTAGATTAAATAGAAAATAATATCCTTAAAATATTTATGATATAAGAAAAATCAACACTAAATTTGAAAAAAAGGACTTTTTAGATATAATGTATCTAACTAATGTGTATTAACTAAAGAAAAGTTTAGAAAAAAACTTTTCTTTCTCTTTGTGTTTATTTACAATCTATAAAACTAATGGAAGATACTTGAGTCAATGAACTTGAAGAAAATATTGTTGAAGAATCAGATAGTGTTTCACTAAAAGATATATTTCCAGAAGATCATAAGTATTTAACTTTCTTGAAAAAGGTTTTCAGACATGAATTCCGTAAAGGGGGTTTTAGAAGAATATCAATTCCAAGTATCACTTCAACTGACCTATATTCTAGATCAGGACAAGAACAATTTAATGAGCATACAGTTTTAGAGAACTATGCTTTAAAATTTGATACATCTCTTTCAATTCTAGATTCATATCTAAGAACAGACAAAAAAGAGGAAATTCAACCAGTATATTACTACTATATTGATAATCTTTTTGAAAAAGATTGAGACAATCTAAAACAAATCTATAATATAGGGTGAGATATTATTGGTGAAAAAGATCCAATACTTGATATGGAATGTATATTTTTACTTGATAGAGTTTTTAAGGCTATTTGAATTGAAGGAAAATATAGCATAAGAGTAAACTCTGTATGACTTAAAAAAGAACAAGGAAAATACTGTGAAGCACTTGTTGATTTTTATGCAGACAAAAAACATCTATTATCAGAAGTATCATTAAAGAATCTAGAAGAAAACCCAATGCTTCTTCTCAATGCACAAAATGAAGATGAAGAAATTCTTTTGGGTCAAGCTCCTATTATGAGAAAATTTCTAAAAAAACATTCTAAACTTCACTTAGAAAAATTTGAAGAGTTTATGGAAATGGTATGATTAGAATATGAATATGACAATACTTTTCTATGATCAAGACCATATTATACAAACACAGTGTGGGAAATGGTAGAAAATGAAACATGAGAAGTTCTAGCTCATGGTTGAAGATATGATACTCTTTCAATGGATATTGATGATGAATTAAGAAAAGAAGTTCCAGCAACAGGTTTTGATACTAATGTTGAAAGACTTATTAACCTTTTGAAAAAAAGTGGAATTTCTATCAGAAATAAAGATCAACTAGACCTATTCTTTGTTCAACTATGAGATGATGCTAAAAAGCAAGTATTTCCAGTAGCTGCACAAGCAAGAAAAGCATGAATCAATACAATGACTTCTCTATGAACTCCATCAATGAAAGAACAAATGCTCAAAGCTCAAAGGAGTAATGCTGAATTTGTAGTAATTGTAGGAATCATGGAAGCTAAGAATTGAAACTGGCAGTTAAGGAATATGAAAAAGGGAACTCAAGATGAGATTAAAAAAGATGATATAATTGATTTTGTAGTATCTCAAATCTGAAAAGAAAACCTAGATTTCTATTCTCCAATCAGAGATTTAACAATAGGTAAACCAATAGTTGAGCAAGAGTGAGAAGAAGAAGGACATATGTAAGAAAAAGACTGTAAAGTCTTTTTTTTTGAGAAAGTTTTTGCTCAAGTTTCTTGTACAAAAATGTTAAAAACTTTCCCAAATATATGAATTAGTAGAAAACTCCACTGTTTTCTACTAATTTTTTAATAAAACAATATATAAAAATATTGTAAATATTCCTCTATAATTTTTCAAAAAACTACCATCTGTCAATATTTACTTTCCTCTTTGTTAAGGTGTTATTAATGTGTTTTTCTTCATTTAAAATTTACAAAAAGATTTGAATCATATTGTTAAAAACTCAAAAGTAAAAAGTTTTTTTGAGAAAGTTTTTGCTTAGAATTGAAAACTTGTTATAATAGCCATGTCAAGAGTATTTTAATACTTTTTTATAAGAAAAAATATGTGAGCAGAAATAAATGCAGCAGACATAAACAATCAAGATGTTACAGTTTTAGTGTGACAAGAAACTCCTGATTTGATTACTTCACAAGTTAAAGCTAGAACACAGATAATAAAAGATGAAGTTGATTCATTTATGAAAGATTGAAAAGCACCAGTAATTGAATTAGCTGATCTTAAATCAGAACTTACAGACTGAAAATCAACAATTTTACTTGCTGCAAATAATACAAAAGATAAGAGTTTTCAAGTTGCATTAAATTCAGTTCCAGATAATCAACCAAGAGTAAATCCATTTAGTGAAACTAAAGGTTATTGAGATGTTTCTACTGATGAATTTAGAAAATTATCAAAATGACATTCAGCAGAGGATGCAAAATTCATATGAGAATTATATGCAATACTTAATGAATTAGATTCATCAAATGTAAAATCAGATGTGTTAGAAGAGTTTTTTGAAATGGGTATTGCTGAAATAGATAAAGAATCAATTGCAGATATGTTTGATTGAGTTATTGAAGAAGATATTATTTCAGATGCTGTTAATAAGAATAGAAAATTAGCTATTAGAATTGGTTATAAATCACAAATAGACTTTCTTGCAGACATCCAAACAAAAAGAGAATCATCACAAAATAGTAGAAAAAATGCCGAAAAATTAGCGGAGTTAAATAAAAAACTGTGAGGGGAATAGTTTTATTCTTTACAGAGATTAATTTTTTTGTTTTAAAGTCAATTTTATGATAAAATAAATATGTAATTTATTCATATTTATTTTTTTGTGGCTGAAATTCCTGAATTAAAATCACAAGCAGAAGATTCTTCAACAACTCAACAGACTCCTTGAGAACTTAGAGAAGAGCTATTTTTGGAGGAACAAGATCTTTTAGATTCAATGGATCCAGAATTTTCTTCAGCTCTTCAAGATGAATTTGATGAAATGAAAGAAGGTTATACAAAAGAAATAAATAAACAAAAAGAAGCCTCTGAGTGAGGAATGCTGAGTTTAGAAAGTTGAATGGGTATTCAAAATAAAGTACTCAAATTAAAAAATGATTTTGCTGAAGACTATGAATGAATCAACAAAATTGATGAATTAAGTAATTTAGACAACTATGAAGAATTTAAAAATCTTATTCTAGAGAATGCACTTTGAAACAGGATTGAAGAGAAGCTCTTTGGTGTACTAAGTGATTTTGATATTACTCAAGTACAAAGAGCAATTTGAAATAGTCTTCCTGTTGATAAAACAGGAGTTAAGTTGATGATGAAGAATGTTAAAAACAACATTGATGTAACTGTTGAAGATACTAATGTTCAAGAAAATGCTGAACAAAAAGAGTTGAAGGAGAAACAAAAGCTATTGCAGCTTGAAGAAAAAACAGCTGCGAATTCTGAAATAACAGAATTATTAAACAATGATGAATTGATTAACATTGAAGATATTTCTCAAAAGATAAACGACTATAAAGAGGAATATTGAGAAGATAATTTTTCTAGAAAAATTAGTTTTAAATTAGCTATTATGTGGGATAATAGAAATTTAACTGATAAAAATCAAGAAACTAGAAACTCACAGAAACTTATGAATACCATTGATGGTATTTTTACAAAAGTTTGAAGGCAGTATCCATTAAAGAATTTACATACTGCATTAATTTTCTTAGAAAAAGGTAATGTAAAGTTAGCAATAAAAGAAATAGAAAGTATTCCACAAGCTGAATTAGAACAACTTTTTAATAACTTAAAGAAAAGAGTTGATAGTGAAATTGTTGAGAAGGGGATTGATGTTAAGACTGAGAAATGACAAGAGGAGTTAAAGAAATTAGATAGTTATAAGGATTATGTAAGTATTCACAATAACTTATCTGGAGTTTCTGATTCAATGCTTCAAAAAGTTTATAACACTGTTTGAAAACCTGAAGATTTATATGTTAATTACCTTGAAGAAGGGAATAATCATATTGCAGTTACATCTCAAGAACAATGGTTATTAAAAGCTTCTGGTTTTGATTTTGATAAATCAAAAACAACTTGAAATATCATTTATCAATCTTGAAAAGAATGATTTTGAAAAGGTGCAGATTTATCTAAAATTCCACCTGAAACATATTTAATGTCAGAAAAAACAGGTTTTAAACTAGCAATTGATTTACCAAAAATACCTGAAGAACTAATCTATGAAAGAAAAAAATTAGCAAAAAATCTTTCTATTAATAATAAACAAATATCTAAATTATCTACAAGTTTAGAAGCCAGAAATAGAGACTTAGAGAATAAAAAGAATAATTGAGAAGACTTAACAGAACTTAAGTCAAAGATTGATGATTTAGAATCTAAAATACAAGATTTACATGAAATGAATGAAGAATTTAATGAAAATTTTATTAAGATATTAGATATATATAAAGTCCAAGCTGAAGCAGAGTATCAGCTAAAAGAAAAACAGAGATTAGAAACTATGAAATTTATTGCTAGAATTGGTTTTGATGTTGTTCCTCAACATTTAACTACTCAAATGATTGATACTATTAATGGTGTTGGACATCAAGCTTATTGATTTGATGCACCAATTGACTTGGAGAATGGTGACTTATGAATGAGAATGGATTGAGAGAATGATTTAATGTGACTACAACTTCAGAAAAGATTTATGAACAACTTCATTAAGGCAATTTGAAGTCCAAAAAATATTTTCTTAGAAGGAAATATCTCAAATAATTGAATGGTTGTTGATCCTGCTAAACTGAAAACATACTTAAATGAGAATAAGTATATGTGATTAACATGATCAACAATGATGTTGAATAATTTAAAACAATGAGATATTGAAACAGACACTAATGAAATCTAAAATAAAAAAACTATAATTTAAAATTATAGTTTTTTTATTACCTCCAATTAGTAAGAATTGTTGAGAATTCAACCTTATGAGGTTCACTACTTGAACTATCAGACCATTGCACAAGTGATGTTACTTCCATTTTTTCATCATTTGAATTTACAGCTCATCAGTTTGTATTAATGTATCTTATTTGAATTTCTCTTGTAAAAAGTGGTACAGTATCTGCAAAACTTCATGTTTGAGTATAAAATCA
>CALLPO010000112.1 GCA_938015605.1 uncultured Candidatus Altimarinota bacterium
TAATGATAAGTAAATTTCTTCAATCTTTGTATCAAACAATACTTCTTTTTGATCTATATTATCTTCTACTTCTTGAAGTCTTTGCTCACTACTTAGCTCAGCACTAATTAAATTTTGTTCAAGAGTTTCAAGATTCTTTTCTTCAACTGCAATATTGTTTGTAGAAACTTGAGTATTAAAGTTTTCTATATTATCTTTATTTTTGAGACTTGATTGTACCTGAGCTATTTTTGAATCATACAGTTTAGAAGTTTCTGAAATAAGTACATTTTTTTCATTAATCTTTGTGTCCACTTCTCCTAATCTAGCATTTTTAACATTTACGATATCTCAGAGTAAATTCTTTTTTGTAGTCACCTGAGTTGATTTTACAGCAATGTTTGAGTTTGACTGACCTTCAACTCATGGTTCAAATAATAAAGCTAATGTTTGTCACACTTTTACAGTGTCTCAAATATCAACAAGAATGTCTTTTACAAGTGCATCTCTTCTTGGGTAAATAGAAGCAACATCATTTGCTATGAACTCTCATTTGAAATATTCATTTTTAGAAACCCTTTCTGGGCTTATATGTTCATATACTTTTTTTGTACTTGTACTTTCCTCAGAATTTGATGAAGTCATGCCACTGCCTCAAAAGTCTTTTGTAGAATAATAATACAAGATACCTGATAAAATTGTTATTAAAACAATAATTCATACGCCAAGAACAATTCTTTTTTTCATATTCTGTGAAAATAAAACAACTAAAAAACTCCCATCTATGGTTTAAATATAAATAAAAACCTTTATTTATATAATAAATATGGAAGTTTAGCAGTTATTTTTGATAACTCATACAAGTTCAGGATATGTGTTCTTCACAACAATATATCCCCCTCTATATTCAGGAGGAGCTGTTATTTTTGAAATACAGTTTTGTTGAATAGCAAGAGATTTACACAATCCCTCAGTATTAATATCATTATTTCAATCTGACAGTAATTTCTTTTTAGTCTGACTTCATTGATTTGAAGTTATATTGATGTCTCATACTGGAGAGATACAACACTCATGAGACATTTTTTCTGATTTTTCTTCTCAGTCTTCACAACAATCCATTTCATCTGAATTACCCATATTAGAGTGATCCATCATCATTGGTTTACTTTCTCAACCATCAAAAAAACCTGCTAAGCTCATACTGGTAGTACAATTCAAAGCAAATAGTAATCAAAGGATGAATAAAGAAAGTATTTTTTTCATATGGTCAGGCTAAACATTAATCTTAAATTAATCTTAATGGGAGTTTATAAAATTTTATTAAAATGTCAAGTGACACACAAACACACCCTGATATTATTTAAATGATGGCACATAAATATACCCTTGGTAATCTCTTATTGCAGTTCTAACTTCTGTAATTAGGGAGTACCAATTTTAAAAATACAATAAAAGCCCTTTAATTAGGGCTTTTATTATTTCTATGATTTGATGTAGTAAATCGATCTTAAGTGAGACTTATCTATAGTCAACTATCATTCTAAGTATTCTCATTGATTCTTTTGCCTTTGTAACAGATTTTTGATTCGGTCAAACAGATGCTGCTTCGAAATATTTCAGGCTTTTTTCTTCATCTGTTGAGAAGAAAATAGATCATAGAAGTCAATTAGTTGTCTGTCTTGTTTCAGAACTTGGTCAAGTCAAAGCTTTATTTAAATACTCTAATGCCATATCATAATGGTTTTGCTTTTTAAGAGTTATTCAAATGTTTAAATTTGACATTTGAACTATTTCTAAATTGGGTCAATTTAGTGCTACATTTAAAAATTTTGTAGATTCCACTTCATTATCTTCCTTAGCAAACATAATACCTATATTGTAGTTTGCTTTCTGTACTATCTCTGGATCTGAAGATTCTAATGCTTCTGTATATTCGACTAAAGCTTTATCATTATTTCATAATGCAGTGTGTATTTTTCCTTTTTGAAAATTATTATTACTAAACATTTCTAATAATACCTCTACATTAGTTTTGGTTAGATTGAATATGTATTTCTTTAGTTCAGGAATCTTCAATCCTTCTACTAAAGGTTTTACTAAATCTTCATTTTCTGTATTTGATAGTATTTCACTTGACATTATTTTATATATTATGTAATATTTTATAAATTTTATTATAATAATCTATAATTATTTGTCAAACTTATCATTATAACATATCTATCCAATGCTTATAAACAAATAACTGAAGTATAAATATTAATGTTTTAGAAGGTTTTTAAGACTAAATAAGTTTTGTAGATTAATCTGAGTAATATCTTCTTTTAGAATTCTAATACCTCCCTTACTAGAAGCCATATAAAGTTTTAAAACTTAGATAGTTTCTCATCTTTTTTTATTACACAATATTTCTTTAATAATACAACTCATAAGTACTTTATAAAATACTGGGAATATAGATTATTAAATAGTATTGTGATAAGATTGTTCTAGTAATATAAACCAAAAACATTATGACAACAAAATCAATGCTTCCAAATATTTTAAAGTACTCTATTGATAAAAAAGCTTCTGATATACATATTTCAGGGTGAGAACCTTTAACATATAGGATTAAGAAAAAACTCTACACAATGGATAGTGCTGGTATTATTGAAACAGAAAGTATGAAACTTATTCTTCATGCACTTATGCATGATGATCAAGAAAGAATTAATAACTTTGTGAAAAACAAAGATGTTGATTTTGCATATCAACATGAAAGTGGAACTTCATTCAGGGTAAATGCTTTTTATAAAATGTGAAGACTTGCTTTTGTTCTGAGAAGGATTGAATCAGAACCTTTAGCTTTTGATCAACTTTGATTACCAGAATGAGTATCAAAATTTTTAACTGAAAAACAGTGACTCATTTTAGTAACTTGACCAACTGGTTCATGAAAATCAACCACTATGGTATCAATACTTAATGAAATAAATAGAATGAGATCAGAGCATATTCTCACAATTGAAGATCCAATTGAATTTGTATTTAAAGGTGATAAATCAATTTTTTCACAAAGAGAGGTTTGAAACGATACACATAGTTTTACTTCAGCACTTAGGTGAGCAGTGAGAGAGGATCCTGATATTATTATGATATGAGAGATGAGAGATAAAGAAACTGTTGAGGCTGCTATGGATCTAGCTGAAACTGGTCATTTAGTTATTTCTACCATGCATACAGCTTGAAGTGTTGAAACTATTACTAGGCTTGTAAACTTCTTCCCAACTGATATTCAAAACTCCGTCAGGTACAAATTAGGTGACATCTTATCTTGAGTATTGTCTCAAAGACTTATTCAAAAAGCTGATAAAAGTTGAATAGTTGGTATGTTTGAACTCATGCACATGACCACCTGAATTAAATGACTTATTAGAGAAGGAGAACTTATTCAGATTAAGCAAAATATTGAAATGTGAGCTAAAGATTGAATGATTCTTATGAAAAAACATGCAGAAGATTTAGAAAGTAAATGAATTATTAACAAAGAAGATTATATTGATTTTTTTCAAGATGAATTATAAAACAAAAAGAGCTTTTGGTGAAAAGCTCTTTTTGTTTATTTAATTTTGTAACCAAATCACTTAATTGTTTCTATAAGATCCCTACTTAGTTTCTTTCTCAAATTAGAAATATATACATCTAGTTTACCATCTCATTCAAAAAGTGAATCTCCTCACCACAAATGCTCTATAATATCGGTTCTTGCAACTGGGGTTGATTTATTATTCAATAGATATTCTAAGATAAGAAACTCTTTTTGTGTTAATTTCACATCTG
The DNA here is from genome assembly GCA_938015605.1 of uncultured Candidatus Altimarinota bacterium. GTDB lineage: Bacteria > Patescibacteriota > Gracilibacteria > BD1-5 > UBA6164 > CALLPO01. The sequence continues at coordinate 3,805 of CALLPO010000112.1, forward strand.
TACCATTTTTTAAAAAAATTCTACGTTCCATATCAATGGAAACATCTTGAAATTCT
>CALLPO010000113.1 GCA_938015605.1 uncultured Candidatus Altimarinota bacterium
ACTTATAGATAAAGAAGATGTTGATTCTAAAATTGATGACATAATTGTAAGGCAGTTGATAAAAATTATTTATAGTGTTTCTTTATTTTTTTGCAAACTAAAATTATTAAAAGCCAAAAACTATTTGTTAATTATTCAAACTCTTTCAAGTATTTGAGCCAAGCCATACTTTTCACTTAAGAATCTATTTCAAGTAATATTAAAGTGTTTTATTAGGAATTTATCATAATATTCTGAATTCTTATTCCATAAATCAGGTAATAATACTAATCATTGTTTATAATAGTTTGTAGCTGCTTCCTTATCTCATAAATTCCAAAATGTATCTCAACAGTAGAAGTATGTTTCTGAAAAAGTATAATGAGATATGTATTCATCACATACTACTTTTCTAGATTTGTTATCTCATTCATAGTATAACTTTGAACTAAAATAAATAGGTGTTTTAATTCATGAGATACTTAATCATGTATCAAAGTCTCAACTATAAAAATGATTATTAGAATTAAAAGGGTAAACATTAATAGCTTCATTCAGTCTATTTTGAAAAGTTAATGTTTCTGATATATAAAATTTATATGAAAATACTCCTCAAATAATAGTGAAAAGTGTGATAAAAAATAATAATGTATTACTTATAAATGCTGTTATTCTAGTAGTAGAATACTTATCATTAACTGTGATAAATGATAATAAAATTACACCTAGAAGATATAATACTATTGAGGTTGGGTTTAATAATAGAAATAATAGAATTAAATGTAATGACAATAGTGAGCAATTGTACAATGAATAAGAGACTATCTTCGATTTAAGAGAGAATAATTGTTTAAGAACAAAATAATAAATTCATATAATAAATATTAGTCAGGAAATTCAAAAATGAAAGAAGAAATTAAGAATTAAATTATGTGGCCTATCAGCAGAAAAACCTAGATTCTCAAATACATATAAATACTCTGATTTATAATTATCAAAATGGTAGATAAAAGTTTCTAATCATCATCAAATAAGAAATATTTTAAGGTCTGAAAATATTACACTAATGACTGTTTCCCAAATAAAAAATCTAGAAATAAATGAATGCAGTTTTTCTGGAAAAAATTTAAAAAGCAATAAAAATCAAAATAAAATAAGTGTTCAAATTAGACTAATATATATTATTTTATGTTTTCAAATAATTTTAGATAAATCAAATTTTGAATAAAAATACCATATATTAAAACACAAAAATAAAAATAAAGCTAGTACTGATTTTGTTAATAATAGTGTTATAAAAAGCATAACTATAACAAAACACTTCCCAATAGATTTACTAGTAATTCTTCTATTCAAAAGAGAAAGATACAAAAAAGGCATGAAACTTATTATAAATATAGATACATAATTAGGGTGACCAAAAGTTGAGAAGAGTCTATTTCACAGTTCTCAGTAATCAAAAGTAGGGTAAAAGTATTCTTTCAATCAAATTAAAGAAACAAAAAGTGAAGATATTACTAATGTATAGATAATCTTTCTAAAATAAGTTTTATCTAAAACATTTTGAAAAACTATAAATAAACCAAGTAGGTTACTCCACATAAAAAAACTATGTCACTTAACTTCATTTCAGAAAAATGCAATATAAGGGGATGCAGAAAAATAAGTAGAAGTGATAAGTACTATAAACAAAAATCAAACCCATAGAAAAGATTTTGAGTATTCTATATTTTTATTAAAAATAGTATTAATAAAGAATAATAAAATAACAATACAACTCCATATATTAAAAAACATCACTTTGGTAAATTCAAAGTTTCAGTTTACAGGGAATCAAAAAGAGAATCACAAAAGATTTGTGATTCTAGAATTGATAATTGGAAGAATAAATAATCCAATTAAAATAATTATTTTTATAAATCTAGTCATAATATGAATTATAAGCTTTCTCTATCTTCCTTTTCTGCAATTTTTATATTTAACTCTTCCCAAATATTTTTTGGGATATTCTTAGCTATTTTCACTTTAGGGTAGTTCTTAGCTGCAAGAAATTGTCCTCTTCTAGAATTTTTAACCACCATTTCTTCTCATGATTCCTCATCTATAAGCATTCACTTCTCTTTGAGTAATTCTTCTAGCATTTCATCTTTATCAGATTTAATTTGACCTATCCATTTAACCTTAGGATATTCACTTGATGCCAGAAACGGTCCAAATCTTCATGTTTTTACAACAATTGTACCACCTGCTTCACAAGGTTGTCATTCATACTTTTTCTTCAGAGCATTCATTTCATTTTTTTCTTCCTCTGGTTGATCAACAAAATCACATTCAGGATATCAGCTACATCCAATGAATTTACCTGCTTTAGAGAACCTATATATTAAATCCTCCTTACATTTAGGACATTGATTTCATGTTTTTTCAACTACTTTTTCAGCATTAGCACCAGCATCTTCTAATTCCTTTTTAAGGGTTCAATTCCAGAACTCTTCAAGCATTCAGACATAAGTTTCTTTTCAGGTAGCAATCTTATCAAATTCTTCTTCAACCGCTTTAGTAAATTTATATTCCATCATTTTAGGAAAATATTTTTCAAGAAAATCAGTTACTATAAAAGCTGTCTCAGTTGGTCAAAGATGTTTTTTAGTGATTTTTTCTATATATCCTCTATTGATAATAGTATCAATAGTTGGAGCATAAGTAGAAGGTCTACCAATCCCCTCTCATTCCATTTTTTTAACTAATGAAGCTTCAGTATATCTAGCTGGAGGTCTTGAGAATAATTGATTAGCTTCTAGATTATTTCAAACAAGATTATCTCAAATATTAATATTTGGAAGCAATGAACTATCTGCTTCATCTTCTTCATTTTCATCATCATTTCATTCAATATAGAGTTTCATAAAACCATCAAATTTGATTACTTCTCATTTAGTAATCCATAGTTGGTTATTAGCTTTATCAGGTGAAAAACTGAACGTAGTTACCTCAATTACAGCATTTTTCATTTGTGATGCTACAGTTCTTTTCCAAATAAGTGTATAGAGTTTTAATTGTTGAGCATCAAGTACTCATACTAAGCTTTCAGGGTTTCTTGAAATATCAGTGGGTCTAATAGCTTCATGAGCTTCTTGAGCACCTGCTGTTTTTGTAACATAATCTCTAGCTTTGAAGTAATCTTTACCAAAATGTTTAAAAATTTCATCCTTAGCTTGTCATTTAGCAAGGTCAGAAAGGTTAAAACTATCCGTTCTCATATATGTAATAAGACCTTCTGCTTCTCCATTTCAAAGATCCATTCATTCATACAATCTTTGAGCAACCATCATGGTTTGTTTTACTCAAAAACCAAATTTTCTAGCAGCTTCTTGCTGAAGTGTAGAAGTTGTAAAAGGTGCACCTGGTTTTCTGATTGAATCTTTTTTAACTGAGTCAACCAATTTAAAATCAAGAGCTTCCTTATTTGAAAGAACAATATTTTCTTGTTTATTTTTTCCTTCTTTAAGTGTAGTTATATCACTATAGATTGTTGAAAGAACTTTTTGAACGCTCTCTAGAGAAGTTAATTTCTTACCTTTTCAATCAATTTTAGTAAGAGTAGATTTGAATTTATATTTTTTTCCCTCACACTCACAACTCAAAAGTATAGAAATCTTCCAAGATTCTACTGGTTTAAAATTCTGGATTTCTCTTTCTTTTTCAACTATAAGTTTAACAGCAACTGATTGCACTCTTCAAGCTGATAAACCTTTTCTTACTTTCTTCCATAATACTGGAGACACTTTGTATCATACAAGTCTATCTAATACTCTTCTTGCTTGTTGAGCATCTACCATTTCCATATCCACTTTTCTTGGATTTTCTATAGCATGTGTTATGGCTTTTTTAGTAATTTCATGAAAAACAATTCTATCAACTTTTTTAGGATCTTGTTTAAGAATGTGGCATAAATGCCACCCAATTGCTTCTCACTCACGATCCTCATCCGTTGCTATCCATATTTTAGGGTGAGTTTTAGCTAGTTTTAATAAACTGTTAACTGTTTTTTTCTTATCATCATTTATTCAGTATTCTGGCTCAAAATTATTCTCAATATCAACACCAATACTTTTAATTGGTAAATCTCTAATATGCCCCATAGATGCAACAACTGTAAAGTCATTACTTAAAAATTTTGAAATAGTCTTCCCTTTCGCTGGTGATTCCACAATCACTAAATTTTTAGCCATCCTCTTTTTTGTTTATATTGTAATTTTACTTCAAACTACTTTATAGTAAAACAAATCTTAGTCAAAAAAAAATCACATTAAGTGATTTTTTTTAGTTTAATAGTAATTCAAGGTGGGCAATCTTTTTTATCAAGAAATGCAGGTAATTTATCCTCTACTACATATTCTTCTCAGTTTTGAAAATATGAAAATATTTCATATCAAAATTTTTCTAATAATTTTATAACTTCATATTTCATAGTGTATTCATATGGAGGAAGTATATGTCAAATATTAATGTACTCTTGCATTAGCTGTGTTCAGTATCATTTTCATCTATACTTTTTAATAACAGCTTTGAATAAATGATCTTGTGTGATTATATCATTAAAACTATCACCATAACTAGACTGTTTAACTTCTCATGCATATTTACCTCATATTAAAAGTCTAACACCATTTTTAATAGGATGGAATATTTTTTTTATTGATTCATTTGATATATCACCAGTATAATTAGTTTGAGAGTTATGATTGAATCTTGAAGATCATTCACTACTATCATTCATAAACATTTTTAACTAAAGATTTATTATCAAATGATATTTTATAATTTTCTAGATATCTAGCAACTGCATAAAATATACTCCATTCATTAGTTTCTTCATATAAGTATGAATTTCAAATACTTTTCATTGGATTATATTCTTTAAGAATAGATGAATAATGATTATCTTCAGGAGCAATTGTAACAATTGCTTTTTCTGAATATTGAGAGATATTTGATAAATCAGAATCTACAACAGTAAAATCAAATGCTTTAAGTGTAGATTTATTTATCTTCTTTGTAACATATATGTTTTTAAACTGTTCATCTCTTCCTTCTTTTCCAAAATCTCATACAACTACAAAATCAGCTGGTAAGTTAGCTAGTCAAAAATATAATTTTTGAAGTAGTGATTTATTTGAAACTTGAATAAGTCAAAGAGCTTTATTTTTTAATGGAAGTTTGTATCTTCTTTTTAAATCATTAGAAAGTTCTTTTTTTTCTTTTAATGTTTGTGCTAATGTCATATTTGAAAGGCTTATTTGTAAACTAACTTTAGTATAGCATACAAACAAAAAGTTTTGCAAAAAAAAGTTATTGACAACTTTAAATAATAAAAGATAAAATATAGTTTGAATAATAAAAAATATTTTCTATAATTTCTAAAATTAATAATTAGAGATTGATAAATGCATAAAGATTTCTGGAAAGAACAAGCAAGTAAGTGAAAACTTTGTTTTCTAGCACCAATGGATTGATATTGAGATTCTGCTTACAGGCAAACAATGAGAAGGATAGCACCTCATGTTTTTTTAGTAAGTGAATTTTATTCTTCAGATTGACTGGTTCATTCAAAATTCTTAGCAGATGCTGTGCTGCCACATGAAATAATTGAAGACCCACTAGTGATACAGATCTTTGGTAAAGCTCCTGAAATGTTTGCAAAAGCTGCAGAGATTATTTCAAAAGAAAAATATAATATTGCATGAATTGATGTAAATATGTGATGTCCTGCAAAAAAAGTTGTAAGAAGTGGTCACGGGTCAAGCCTTATGATTAATGAATGTACTGCATTTGAAATTATTAAATCACTTGATGAAGCAACTCATCTCCCTATAACAGTTAAAACAAGGTTAAGTTTTGATGGATGACAAGACCTTATTAAGTTCTGACAATGATTACAGAATGCTTGAGCTAGACTTCTTACAATACACTGAAGAACTGCGAAACAAGCTTATACTTGAGTAGCTAATCATGAACCAATCTATGAACTGCAAAAAAATGTAGAAGTTCCAGTTATCATGAATGGAGATATTATGAACTTCAAAATGTGAATGGAAAAAGTAAAAAATCTTGCAGGTTTTATGATAGGAAGATGAAGTTTTGGAAATCCATGGTGCTTCTTATCAGATATGCATAATCCTAATAATATAGATAATCCTGAAGAGAGAGAAAAATATTCACATCTCAACCCTAATAACTTTGTAGATTGAATATACTATCCTACACTCAAGGAAATGCTTGATATAATGGATTTTCATGCAAAAGCATTAGTTGATACAAAATGAGAAAAGAAATGAAGTCTAGAGATAAGAAAACACCTTGTACAGTATCTAAAACATTTCCCATGAGTAAAAGTATATAGGAAAAGACTTGTTACAACAGAAAGTTATGAAAACTCTAAAAATATTATCTTAGAAATTAGAGAAACATTCAAAGACTTTTTAGAGAGAAGGCCTGGCCTTTGAGAAATTACTAAAGAAGATTTAAGTATAGAATAATTTTTATCAGCTATCAAGTATATGGAAGATAATAAAAGAACATTTTTAGAATTATTAGAATTATCATGTAATAACGATGATTTTATTAATATGAAAATAAGCAAGCCCTCAGATAAAGATTTACACTACAAAAAAATTTTTATCAGAAAGATAGTATTAAAAGATCAAGTAGTCTTTAATTGCGTGTATAATAATAAAACACAAGATATAACTAAAAATTATAATCTGCAAGAATATTTACATACATGTAATGAATTCATTTGAAATGATTTTAAAAATGCAGTTCTTTTTACAAAAGAGAATGATATTACTCTCAGCTATAATAAAAAATGAATTCCTAAAATATTTTCAACTAAATCATCTAAAAAAGATTCAACAAACAATGTTAACAATCACAATAATACAAAGCAAAGACTAATAAATACTGACAATAATATCTATTTACAGAAACTTTGAGTTATTAATTCAAATAATGTAACAGTTAATTCAAAAGTTGGTAAACTTAGACAAATTCACAAATTCATAGAAACACTTAGTAGTTCAATCAAACAGTCTTCACTTGAAAATAAAATAAATATAAAAGTCACAGACATGTGATCAGGAAAATGATATTTAACGTTTGCAGTATATGATTATATAAAAAATATCTTAGATAAGAATGTAGTTGTAAATTGAATAGAGTTCAGAAAAGATTTAGTAGAAATCTGTAATGATATTGCTCTTGATTGCTGTTTTGATGACTTGAATTTTATCCAATGAACTATTGAAGATACTCAAGTAAAAGATAATAATATCCTAATAGCCCTTCATGCATGTGACACTGCAACTGATGATGCAATTCATAAGTGAATAACTTCAAACTCTGAACTTATTGTGTTATCTCCTTGTTGTCACAAACAAATAAGGAAAGAAGTATGAAAAGGCACTCCACTAGACAGTCTTCTGGCTCATGGAATTTTCAAAGAAAGACAATCAGAAATGGTAACTGACACACTTAGGTGACTAATAATGGAACTTCATGGTTACAAAACAAAGATCTTTGAATATATAGCTGATGAACATACTCATAAAAATACTATGATTGTATGAATAAAACATACAAATTTGATAAAAACTGAAGAGATTACCAAGAAAATTCAAGATTTTAAAAAAATGTTTTGAATTGATAATGTTTATCTAGAAAAATTACTAAAATAATCTATTTACTTTGAGCATTAAATAAATATATTACTCAAGCTTACAATAACTAAAGGGATTTTTTTTATGAGCTATAATTATTATGATGATGGTGAAGCAGAAATAGAAGAATGGTTAAGGATGATGGTACGTTTTGAAATATTTACTAAACATGTTGTATTTATTGTTCTAGTGTTAGTCTTAATTTAAATATTTTAATAACGTCCATCAAATTTATGAGAGCTGTTTTTACAGCTCTTTTTTTGATAACTAAAAATTGTACATTATAATAAAGATAAGTAAACTGATTTTACTTACAACAAGTATTGAGGAGATACTATGCGTAGTAAAATAAAAATTACACTTATGATATTATCAACACAGTATAAATGGAAAATAATTGGAATAATTATTGGCCTAATAATATTTTTTAAACTGTAATTACAAAACCTAGACATATTGTCTAGGTTTTAAATTAGCTAATAAGATTAACTAAATAATTATGTTTCAAATTAATAATTCATGGGAAAATATCCTTAAACAAGAATTAAGTAAAAAATATTATAAGATAATAATAGATTTTTTAGAAACTGAAAAAAAAGCTTGAAAAATAATATATCCAGAAGAAAAAAATATATTCAGAGCACTAGAGTTAACTGATTTCAATGACATAAAAATAGTTATTCTAGGACAAGATCCTTATCATCAGGAATGACAAGCTCAAGGATTGAGTTTTTCAGTACCAGATTGAGTAAAAATACCACCAAGTTTAAGAAATATTTACAAAGAAATAGATTCTTGCATTTGAGTGAATTCCAAAAGGTGAGAATCTTGAAATCTAGAAGATTGGGCGAAACAATGAGTATTACTATTAAATGCTATTTTAACGGTTGTGGATTCAAAACCTGCTAGTCATTCAAAAATTGGTTGGGAAAGATTTACAGATGAAATTATTACACAAATTTCAAGCAAGAGAGAAAATGTAGTATTTCTTTTGTGGTGATCATTTGCTAAATCAAAAGCCAAACTAATAGATTGAAATAAACATCTAATTTTAGAAACTTCTCATCCAAGTCCATTATGAAGTTATAGATGATTTCTATGAAGTAAGTGTTTTCTAGAAGCTAATAAATTTCTTGAAAATAAATGATATTCAAAAATTAAATGGTAAATAATATTTAGAACTAAACATTAAAAACAAGTCTACTAATATATTGTAAGTAGGCTTTTTATATTAAAAATAATATTTAATTGACATACTATAAATTATACTTATAAATATTAAAGTACAAATATTGACAAATTACCTTAAATAACAATAATAATTTTTATGATAAATAACATTACTAAAAAAACATTAGGATTTATTACAGCACTTAGTTTAATTTTAGGACAAAATATATTTGCTTTTAACACTTCTGCAATACCTACAAATCAATCTGTAAGCTGATTAAATTATAATTTATCAAGTGTATCATATATGTGTAATGATATACATGTAAATCAGAGTTTTGATACACTTACATCTGATGTAACTTGTAAGGTTGGAAAGAATGTTTCATCAGTAAAAATTGATTGTGGAAACTGAGATACAAAAGTTTTTAATACAAGCTGAGACAATGTAACACATACTTGTGTTTATTCTGACTGAGATATTGAATACAAAGCACAATGTTTAACTTCAACAAGAGCTACATTAGAAGCTAGTGAAATAAAACATGCTAACTATAAATGTAATCAACGTTATACATTTGATGAAGAAGTTGAAAGAAAAAGAAAAATAGCTGAAATCAATAGTAGGAAAGCATTTGAAAATTATGTAATAGTAAATAATGACTATTATACAACGCAATGAAGTGTTAGTAGTGAGTATTGAAAAAAAATTACAGTTGCTAACTCTATTCAAAATGATTACATGAATAATATCTTAGATAATAATAGGTTTGAATATCTTAAAAATCTTCAATATAAAACATGAACACAATTTGTTTCACAGTATCCACAAGTACTGCCAAAAACATGAGCTCCAAAAGCAATAAGTTTCAATAAGAATGTTACACCTACATATGTTCAAAAATTATTACCAGAAAACATTGGGTATTATGCTGAAGAGTATAATGATGATATTGATTTTTGGAAACAAGGAGTCATAAAAGAAGACAGAAATAGAGATATCTATATTGTAGTTCCTACAAAAGGAATGGTTATTCCAGTTAATAAGCAATCAGAAGATACTGATTATTATAAAAGTATGAAATCATGAGAAGAAGTAGACATTAATGAGCACTTAAAAGATTGAGCAGCAATATATGCCTGAACAGAAACTAAAACATTTTGAAGTGTATGAAATCCACTTATTTATGGTCATTCTTCATATTTTACTAGTAAGGAATGAAACTATAAGACACATTTCCAATCAATAATTGATTTACCAAAATGAGAAGAAATTTGGGTATTTGAAAAAAATACACATAAAAATACATATAAAAGATATAGATATACAATCAATGAATCATATGAAACAGAAAAAAATGATTTCTCAATACTTGAAGAAAAAGAATGAAGAAATATGACATTAATAACTTGTACACCAATTTGAGGTACTACCAAAAGATGGGTAATAAAAACTACTTATATAGATGAAGAATATGAGGAATTACAAAGAAAAATACATGGTTCAAATTTTTCACTAGAATATTGGAATAGTGCTAATACAATTATCTGAGAACTAACTAAGCTTCCAACTAATGTTAAAAGAGAAAAAATAATTACTCTATATTGATTAATAGAACAAGCTGAAAATAATGAAGCATATTGAGAGACAACAGATTTTCTTAAATACTTTAAGAGAAAGCTTGTATCAGAGTACTATAATGACTATAGATAATAACAGAGTTAAAAACATAAGTATTAACTTATGTTTTTTAATATTAGATATTTATTGTTAATAAAAAAACTATTCAATTAAGAATAGTTTTTTTATTAAACATAAATTAATTATGCTTCTTCTGCTGGTTGTTCTCTTTCTTGAGCGAAGTCAATTCTAAGTTCTCTACCATCCACTTCTTGACCGTCCATAGCTTCTTTAGCTTTAACTGCATCTTCTACTGAAGTAAATTCAACAAAACCAAAACCTTTAGATCTACCAGTTTCTCTGTCAGTTACAACTCTTACGAAAGCAACTTCACCATGTTCTTTAAAAACATCTTTAAGATCTTGCCAGTTTAGGTTCCATGAAAGGTTACCTACAAATAGTTTATTTGTCTCCATTTTATAAAAAGGATAA
>CALLPO010000114.1 GCA_938015605.1 uncultured Candidatus Altimarinota bacterium
AGACTTATTAAGACTGTGTGAAATGAAATTACAAAACTTGATCAAATAAAAGCATACTGCGTAGCTCTATCAGCAGCAATCACAGTTATTCTAGCATCTGCTCTTTCTCTCCCTGTTTCTACTACTCAAATTGCAATATGATGAGTGTTTGGAATATGACTCTATAGAGAATACCTCAAGAGACAAAAGTGAAAATCAAAAATTATCATTGAAAAATCTATGGTTAAATCTATTGTTCTTTCTTGGATAGTCACTCTTCCAATTGCTTGAATTATAGCATCTATTACATATTTAATAGTTATGGCAGTGAGTGGATAGTTGAAAATGAATCAATAAAAAAAGAGACTATGAAGTCTCTTTTTTTATTTCTGGATATCATTATGCTACATTTCTTAATTCTGGTTCTTCATCATCTGGTTCAACTGTTCTTCTTGCTCTTTCTTTTGTTAAATCGATTACTTCATAATCTGAAAATTTTGTATTATCAGAACCTCCAAAATCTCAACTATGAGACACACTTCAACTTAACATATTATCAAGATACCCTTCTATAAGAACATGTGCTTCTCAATGAATGTGTCAATGTTCTAGTTCAGTGTAATCAATTACTTTTGCAAGATCTAATATATCAATTCCATTTTTAATAAAGAATTTTCAAATACTTGATGAATTTTTTCTTAGAGCAGAAAGAACATCTTCTCTTGAACCATGCGATTCAAGAAGTGCTGCCATTACTTGTGCTAGCATATCTTTGAGAATTTTTCTTCTATAAGTTGCACCATACTCTGAATATTTTCCCCTAATTATTGCATTGAATTCTTCATGTATTTCTTCCCACATAAAAGCTCAGACATCATGATTTCTAAACCCTCATCCTTGACTTAATTCCATGTTTTTTGCAGCCTTATATACATGCATTCATGATGTTCATGCATGTTTAAAAGGATCTGTCATCATATCCTTATTTGTAAAATCTGCATCTGCATTCACTAATTCCCTAAATGAATTATAATAGGTATTAAATGTAGTATCACCATCTCTAGTTTTTCAATCTATTTCATGTGTATCTTTTTCAACAAAGATTAGTTTTGATAGATATGCTTCTTCATCTGATTCTCATTCATTCAAGAAAAATAAAGAACGAGTAAGAACTTTTCAATATTTCATAAAAAATTTCTCAGTGTTAGCAATTTTTTCACCTTCACTCATTCATTTCTTTTTCATGTTATCATAAATAGACTGAGCCTCATTTCAGATACCTTTATACTTTGATCATGTTCTTGCCTCAATTCTTTTAGAAAGTTGAAGTATAGTGTCATTCAAGATGTTTAAATCACTTGTATATGACATAAAACGGGTAAGAGGAATCAACATTCCTTTTGCAGGGAAATTCTTAAGTGCATCTGAAATTTTTAGACTATCAAAATCATAAGCAATTCAAGAAAAAGCCATTACAAAAGGAATTTTTGTCATTTCTTCCATTGTACCTCACTTTTCAATTACTTTTTCAGCCCATCATATTGCATTAGGATATGTTCATCCTTTTAATTCACCCATTCCCCCATCAATTCTTCACTGAATAGTTCTTTCATCTGAAGCATCAGTTCTCCCTGTTTCAATTTCTTCTTCCTTTCAAGTAGCTCTCATTCTTTTAACATCTTTGTGTATTCTAGATCTTCTCTCTATTCAATTATATCAACCTGGTTTACACTGTAAGACAAGTAATACATATACTAATTTTTCTTCATTAAAGTTCTCATTATTATCTTCTTGTTCTTTTTTAATATCATTATACAGTTTATCTCATACCTTTCAACCAAGTGCTGTATACCATAAGAAACTTCATTTATGTTTTGCAAGTCATTTTTTAGCATAGAGTGTTCAATATTTTTCTAACATAAACTGCACTCAAGCAGCTTTTTTATATTGTGGTGCACTTTTATTCAATAACCATTTTTCAATCATTTCAGTTGCAATTGATGAATCAACCGCTTTAAGTTTTTCAAGGTATGCTTCTTCATTTTTCTTTTGTGCTTGCTCAACTCTCGATTTAAGATCAGCTTTAATATCATCTGGTAGAAATTTTCCAAATATTCATTGGGCAACAAGAGCTGAATGTTCTGCATTTCATTCTTTAAGATATTCTTCTAGAGACTCAACTCATTGTTTTAATCCCATTACTAATTCAGAAATAGAGACATTATTAAACAACCTAGACATAAAACTATCATGCATTCATTCAGGTCATTTAGAGTGTTTGGTTGAATCATCCTTTGCTTCCTGAAGACTTCTTGGTACAAGTTTATGTTCTAGAATATATGCATGAAAGAATGCTAAACTCACTGTCTGACTTCATTTATAAACAGTATAGTTATCTTGTCTTATTTTGTCTTCTTTACCTTTTACCTCCTTTTTTGTACTTTTAATATTCCCATAACTAAAATTAACTTTATCTCAATCTATAGAATTAATTTTAACCATTTCTTCACTATCTCAATTCATTGCAGCTAGAAAAGGGTATGAGAGTTTTAATTGCTCATTTCATTCTTTTTTCTTAATAGCATTGTTTTTGTATTTGTATGCTCCCCATGTATTCCCTATTTTATCATCTGAACCAACTTCACTCATTAAGTCATTAAAGTTTCAATCTAACTTAGATGTTCTTTTTCATTTTTTTTCTTTAAAAATTTTATAAAATTCTTGAAACCCTCATTTCTCCTCATTACCATTAAAATTTTGAATAGTTATTTCATTATCACTAACTCAGGTAATAGTAAAAATTCCAAAATTCTTTACATCTTTTGAGTCTCATAATTGAAATGTTGTTCAAACATCAAATCAAAATTTAGATCATTTTTCATCAACATGATCAATCTTATTTAATAATCACTCCTTGTTGAATGATTTAGCCTCTTCTATTTGTTTATCAAATCACTGTCTTCATGCATCTTCATGAAGAATTCTATCAATTTGGTTATTAGAATATTTTCTTCTTCAGTAACTATTTTTTTCTGATTGTAATTTTTTTCTTAGCTTTTTACTATATTCATCTCTATCATCAGCAATTTTATCATAATCAATGTTTCTAAAACTATCCTCATCTTTTTCATAATCAGAAGTAAGCATTTCTCATGGAGTCAAGACTTCCATTTTTGAAATAGCTAATGCTTTATCATTATCTCAAAAAGCGTTATCAACTCATCATCCTTTACTTACTAATCATGAAAAGTCCTGATAAGATATAGTTTCTATTTCTCATACTAATGCTTCATCATAAACATCATTTCATTTGCTTCTAAATTTAATAACACCTTTTTTATCATCAAGCTCAAGTATTTCTAAGAACCTTACAGATTTACTTTTATCTTGTTTATTATAATCTCATTTTGTAACAATATCTTGAGATAGAGAAATTATATTTCCTTTTTTAATCTTTAAAATTGATTGAGAATCTAATTTTTTAGAATCTTCTAATTGATTTTTAAACCAAGTTAAATCTTTTCTTCAACTTTCTTCTACATTAGATACCAATTTATCAAATTCTGCAGCTGCTTTTTTAAGAGATAAACTATTATCATTAACAAGCTTAGTTGCTTGTTTTCAAGTTTTAATTAATTCACTAGTAGGAACAATAAAATCATCATTAGAGAAATTCCCTGTTATTCTTTTAATATTAATTTCACTTGCATCTAAATTCCCATTAGCTTCTAATCACTGTTGAATTGCATTTATTTTAAATAATTTGGCTTCTGATTTACTTAATAATTTAAGTTTTAATGCTTCAGCTAGAGTTATAGTTGGAATAAATGTATTTACAAATTCAATCCTTTCATCATCATTAAAAATAGCCGTCCCTCATATTCAAGGTTTTGCAAAAAGTCCTTGAATATCATTCACATTAAATATATACCCCTTTTCTAATTTATCTAAAAAATGTGCAATTATATCTTTGTTTTCATCAGATAGTTTTGGATATTTTTCTTCTAAATTGAATTTAGCTAAGTGATCTAATACATTTTTCTTATCAACTTTTTTTCAAAATATTTCTTCTAATTTACTTGCCTGTAATGCATCTGAATCAATATAATCTTGTAAGTCTCATTTTTCCAATTTTTCAATTTCATTCTCAATAGATTGAGTATATTTATTTGGACTGATATCATAATTTAGGAGAATTCTTTTCCTTAATTCTTGTCTTTTGTTATTTAAAATAACTGTATCTTTAGTCATTTCTGATAGTAAATCAGAATACTTAATCAGGTCTAAATCTATTGATTCAAATTCACTAATTCATTGAGCGTATTTTTTTAACTCTTTTTTTAGCCATCTATTCATACTTCAAGCTTTTCAAATTTTGTTCATAAATTCTACTCATCCACCATCAGGTTTGTGAATTTGAAAATCAAGAAATTTTTTCATAAAACTTCTTCTTTTTTTAGCATCTTGTTCTTGTTGTTCTACATTTTCCTGAGCTTCACTTTCTTCAAGATTTTCATCATTAGCAGCTCCACCATTTGTATTATCAGTCATCAAGGATATTTTTAATATATATATTCTTTATTTTACCATAAAATAGAACTAAATCAAAATAAATTAGACAAAAGTTAAATACTAATATAATTTACTTTATATATCTACTCTAAACTCTTCAAACTATGATTTTCATCTGAATCCTTGTAGCTATTGTTATGTTCTCCATTATTGTAATAATTCATGAATTTTGACACTTTTCAGCTGCTAGAAAATTTGGAGTAAAAGTTGAAGAGTTTTGACTATGAATTCCCCCAAAAGCCAAAGAATTGTTTACAGATAAAAAGTGAACAGTATTCACTCTCAACTGGCTTCCATTATGAGGTTTTGTACGCTTAAAATGAGAAAATCCAAATTTATTGGAAGATAAAGATGACCCAGAGGCTTTATCAAATAAAAGCTATTTTGCTCAAAGTGTAATCATTCTTGGATGAGTTTTTATGAACTTCCTATTAGCAATCATTATTTTTTCAATTTTATTTTTTGTTTGAGTAAAGCCTGTTTGAGTAAATAATAGGATTGATACAAATTTGAATGTAAAATTAATTCCAACACAAGAACAAGCAATTAAATCAGGGTTATTAGAAAAAGATAGTTCGATAATACTCTATCCAATTGAAAATTCAATTGCTCAGATTTCTTGATTACAAGAAGGAGACAATCTCTGAAATATTGATTGAATTAACTTCGATTCTTCTTCAGAAGTTATTAAGTATATTTTTACAAAGCAAAATAAAAAAATTAATATAAGTGTAAGTAGGCTATGAAATGATGAAGATTCGAAAGAATGTGTAAAATCTAATACTGTTTGTAATAAAACATGAGTTTGTACTGCATGTAGTATTCAAATTGATGAAGTTATAATTTCACTTACTGTATGAAATGATTGAAAAATAGGTACTTATTTATCTGGAGATTATAAAAGAAATAAAGACTTTGAATACAAATATTGATTAGTTGAATCAATAAAATATTGAGTGCTTGAAACATATAATCAAAGTCTTCTTACTTTTAAAGCTATTTGAATACTTATAAAAAAATTAGTAAATCCAGAAACTCCTCAAGAAAGAACTGAAGCTGTTGAAAATATGAAATGACCAATAGGAATAGTTGATCTGGTTGCAAACTCTCTTGAAGCATGAATTATATTTTTATTAATACTATCCGCGATCATTTCTATTAATCTTTGAGTTTTTAATCTACTTCCAATTCCAGCTCTAGATTGATGAAGACTCTTATTTATTTCAATCAATGCACTTATTGCAAAAATATTTTGAAAGAAAGCAATTACAGAAAATCTTGAAAATCTCATACATGTATTTTTCTTCATTGTATTAATTGCACTGAGTATTTTAATATGATACAATGATGTGGTAAATATCATAAATAGATAAAGTAATGAAAAAATCTCCTACATTAACTAAAGCAATGAGCTATGTAAATAAGCTTCTTTTACCTTTAGAATGATTATATTATCACCAATATAATCATTCTTTAGAAGTTATGGAAAGAGCAATGTATTTAGGAAAAAAAGAAAATGTTAGTGAAGAAGAAATTGAAATTCTTTGAATTGCAGGTCTATTTCATGACACTGGTTTTGTTATTCAATATGATGATAATGAATATATTGGAGCCAAAATTGCTGCAAATTATCTAAAAACAACTTTGTATCCTAAAGAAAAGATTAAAATCATACAAAGATTAATCCTTGCTACAAAACCAAGTTATAAAACCCCTATTGACCTCCTAGAAAAAATAATTAAAGATGCTGATTTAGACAATTTATGAAGAGATGATTTTTTTGAAAAAAAAGACAAGATGAAACTTGAACTTGAAACAATTAGGGAGATAAAAATGAAAAATCCAGATTGGGATCATGGTTCTCTCCAGCTCTTAAAAGAACATAAGTACTATACTGATACTCAGAAGAAAGAAAGATGAGATAAGAAAATTGAAAATAGAGAAATTCTTGAGAAAATGCTAAATGAACTTGATGTTGATATTCAAGATCCTAGATATAAATTGTCATACTAAAATATTTACATTAAATTTGTAAATATTTTTTTGTGCCTATACTTTTGTAGTTAAAAATAAATACTACTTATGTTTGAATATAGAATAGATAATACTGATTGAAAAGCTCGTGCTTGAGAATTTTTTACAGAACATGGGAGTTTTGAAACACCTGTTTTTATGCCTGTTGGGACAAAAGCAACAGTAAAATGAATTCACAATGAAGAACTAGAAGAGATGTGAGCTAGTATTATCCTCAATAATACGTATCACCTATATTTAAAACCAGGACAAGATGTTATTAAGCATTTTGGATGAATTCATAAGTTTCAGAATTATAAAAAACCTATGCTTACTGATTCTGGATGATTTCAAGTTTTTTCACTTGGACAAACAGGATGACCAACTCCAGCATTTATTTCAAAAAACTCTAAAAAAGAAGAAATAAAACTCGTTAAAATCACTGAAGATTGAGTTCATTTCAGAAGTTTTATTGATGGAAGTAAGCACTTTTTCAATGCAGAAAATGTTATAGATATTCAATCAGACTTGTGAGCTGATATTATTATGGCTTTTGATGAATGTGCTCCTTGAAATAGTACTGAGCAGTATGCTCGTGCTGCCATGAATAGAACACATAGATGGGCTACAAGATGTGTAAAACAGTGGAAAATCAATAATACAAAAAGAGAAACTAACTGAGAATATCTTCAAGCTCTCTTCCCTATTGTTCAATGAAACACTTTTAAAAATCTCAGAGAAGAATCTGCTAAATTTATTGGGTGACTTGATTGTCCTTGAATAGCAATATGATGAGTTTCTGTTTGAGAATCCAAAGAAGATGTTTACAGAGTTCTTGATATAGTCGAACCACATCTTCCTACAAATAAACCAAGATATCTTATGTGAGTTTGAACTCCAGAGGATTTGATTGAAGCTATTTACAGAGGTGTTGATATGTTTGATTGTGTCCTTCCAACAAGAGTCTGAAGGCATTGATTAGCATTTACTAGTGAGTGAAACAAAAAATTAAAGAATAAAAAATACTCTCTATCTAAAGAGAGTCTTGACCCAAGGTGTAAATGTAAAACCTGTACAAACTATACCCTTGGTTATCTTCGTCACCTCATAGCCGAGAAAGAGTGACTCTGAGCACAACTCCTTTCATACCATAATCTCTATTATCTCGTGAATTTAGCTAAATCAGCTCGTGAAGCTATTCTTGAGAATAGATATGATGAATTTAGAAGTGATTTTTGGCAGGTGTATAAAAATTAATTATATATTTTTGGTGGATGTTCCATAATTTGTTCTATGTGAGATTCTATTGAATCTCAATCATTTAATGCATCTGAATCTTTTAGAAGAATTACATCTACAGTACCATAACTGAAGTGTAAACCAATATTTTTATGCCCTTCATAAAAAAGTTGAGTAATTAAAGTAATTTTATCATATAAACCTCATGATTCTACTCACATCACTTTATTCATTAGTGGGTCTTCAAAAAAAATTTCACCATAGTCTACAGGCAAAATGTTCATTTCTCTTAATGATTCAAAAATAGCTCTGGGAGATGAGTGTTTAGCTATGATTTTTCAATTTCATACTGCATAAAATATTTTATTATTGAAAAGGTCTTGATACGTAATACTATTAAGTAACAATTCATCAGTACTATCTTTAACTGTACTATTTTCATTAAACTCTGTAGTGTTGGAACTGGATTCTTTAACTCATTCTCCTACTTTTTTAGGAATATTAGGCATTAG
>CALLPO010000115.1 GCA_938015605.1 uncultured Candidatus Altimarinota bacterium
ACATCTTCAAAGAATTTATAAAAATTGAAAATTTCTTTAGCAGCTCATTCTATATTTTTAATTTGATCTTTTTCCTTTTTAGAAATTGATACTTCAATAATTTTTCAATTAGCACCAATTAACTTAGCATTATATTTTCAATCCTGATTTGCTACATCTGGGACTAGACTTGTATATCAAGAATTATCTTTGTAATAGGTAGATTGCACTCCATTATCAATTACTTCTTGTCAGTTATCAAAAGTCTGGTTAGGAGAGTACTTAACTGCTTCTTCAGAGTTAACTTCATTAGTTTCTTCTGTAGTATATTTTTTTTCAATCTCTTTAACTTCTTTTTGATACTCTCTATTATTTTGTAATCTCTTTTCAGATTTTATCTTTGCCTCTTCATATGAATCTCAATTATTTATATCTCTTGCAATATTATCTCAATCATGTTTAACTTTAGTAGATTCTTTATCTATATTTTTTTGTCTTTTTTTATTTTCATTTTTATCGTCTTCTAATTTTTCTTTTTGTTTTCTTAATATTTCAATCTTTTTATTTAATAGAGTTATATTCTCTATAGCAATTTTTTTATTCTCTTCCGTTGTTGAATCACTGTTAATTATTTTGTTAAAATCTTCAAGTTGTAATTCTGCCTGGTTAATTGTCTCAGATTTTTTATTTAATGCTTTTTTAAGTTTTTTACCCTTTTTTATTTCCTTTTCTTTTTGATTTTTTAAATCTAGTTTTACAAATTTAATTGTTAAAGTCCCAATTTTATCCATACTAATTACTCCTTTCCCATCTATTTTTAATGTTCTAATAGCATCTAAAATTTCTTCTGTTTTATTAATTTTTCAAGTATTATTTATGATTGTCTTACTAATTACTCTAGATACATGTTGTTTTTGTTCAGCTGTTAGGTTCAATCCTAGTTCCTTACTTTCTAATACTTTAATAATTTCTCCATTATTCCTAAGTTGGTTGATTTCTTTTGAATAAGTAATTTTTTTACCTTTTTCTGCAATTTCTCTAATTCAAGTTCAAGATTTGAGCATTTCATCTACATCAATATAAGCGGCATTTTCTGTTTTATTTATGTTATCTTCATTGATTCCTTTAATAATATTAGATTTGTCTTTTTGAGTAAGATTTATACTTCATTTTATTTTAGAAATTGATTTCCCTTCTAATCTTCTAAGAAACATTTCACTATCCATTAAATTATGTTGGATAAAATCAGCAAGATCAATGATTCCGTTTTCTCTATATAGTTGACTTTGTGCTAGAGAAATTTGATCTTGACTGTCATAATAATTTACTAATACTGTTTTAACTTCTTTAGGTATTTCAACTAATTTATTATTTTGGTAATATTTCAATAGTGAGATAATTGCATGTGTATTACTATGAATATAATCTATTCATGAAACACCAGTCAATCAATCAATTACATCAGTAAGAGGAACAGCTTTTTCAATTGTATATGCTACTCCTTCTGGACGAATCTCATTATATAAATATGTTTGTGCTCAATATGTATTATAGCTATTCAGACCACCTTTTACTTTATCTTCTCATAAGATTGTCTCTGTTAATAAATATTCAGATGATTGTTTACCTGAAAGAAAACCACTCATTTGTGTCTTTCCTAATATTCATCAGAAATATTTTCAGATTGTCTCTTTAGTATCTTCCTTAGACATATTAAGTATGATGTGAGAGATTTTATTATAATTGTTGTTGTTCTCAGCATATGAAATAATTTGTTGCATATCGTTATATTGGTCATCTCACTTAGAATCAATTAATATTCTTAGTACTCATAGTTTATGTTTATCATTTGAATGATTTGCTTCATAACTTTTCCCTCATAAATGATTATCAAGTAGTTTTTTATTTTCTGCACTTATTGTTACATCACCAATATATATGTTGTAAATATCATTAATACTTGTAATATTTTTTGGATCTTCAACTTTATCAATAATCTTTTTGTATAGTGATTTTAGCTCACTAAGAGTACCAACCTCACTTAGTAATGTAAGGATGGTTGGGTTGTTAATATCTTTAATAAAATCATTAAGTTCTCCTTGATTTTTAGTAATATTTTTAAAAATAGTTGATTTTATTTTACTAGCTGCCCCTTTCATTTCGTGTGGTTCTAGAGTCTTTATTAAATCATAATTTTCTTGTATATATTTACTTATACTGTGTTCAATACGTGAGAAATCACTTGCATATGTCATAGCATATAAATGGTATACATTTCCTGTATTATCATCTTCTAATGCTAAATTACCATCTTGAGTTCAAAGTAGTTCAATAATTTCATTATGATTTTCATATTTTCAGTGAAGTTTTTCAATGAACTCAAATTCTTCACTAACCTTTTGAACAATTAGAAGTCATCCCTTTGTTGTTTTTTCTCATGTAATATGTTCTTCATATTTTGTAAATTTTTCTTGAACTAATTGTTTAAATTTAGTGTCTTTTAATCTTTCATTGATTCAAATTATATTATTTTGAATATTTTTAATATTTAACGTTTCCTCTATTGTTGTTTTATTTTTGAATGTGTCTTTCCTTTCTCACTCTAGTTCTTTAAGGATTCTATTTTTTGTTTCATTTAAAGTTGAATGTTCACTAGTAATATGGTCAAAAATTTCTATACACCCACTGTTATATTTATCATTTAAAGTTTTATCATCTAAATTTTGAATATACATTCATTCTTCATTAATATCACCTAGTAAATCCTTTAAATGATTAGTCTTTAAGTAATTGTCTAATTTTTTTAATTTGCTTTCACTGAATCATTGAATTCTTTTTATAAAACCTTCTCAGGCGGATAGAAGTATAGGGTTTGATCTAGGTATAGCTAAAAATAACTTATTAATTTTTTTTGACATATTATCTCTCAGTGTATCTACTGTAAAATCTAATGAGAGTTCATTTAATAAGTTACTTAAACTATCATTTTCTTCTTTAAATGTTACTAGAGAAGTTAACCCTATTTCATTAATTCATGAATCACTAATTCAAATTTTTTGAGAAAATGCATCTACAGCACTAGCTAATCAAGATGCTATTTCTCTATTGTTATACATAAATGTTATGCTGTTCATTTGATGCTCTATTTTGTCATATGATTCTTTACTAATACTATTATCGATTGAATTTTCATATCTATGTTTAATTTTTATAAACTTCTGAGAACTTTTTTTATAAATTTCTTCAACTATTTTAACTGCAGCATTTTCAATTAATGCTTCAATCTGAAGATTACGACTTTTTCATACAACTAACTTATTATTAGCAATTTTATTAATTTGATTTTTAATATTTGTCAATTCTGGGTAATCATTTCAAAATCTTTCTTCAAGAGCTTTTATATATTTAACTTTCCCTTTGATTGTCATTTTGTTTCATGGGTTTGATCAAACAGCCTTATCAAAACTCTCTTTAGCATCCTGTATATTCTTAAATTCACTTTCAAAAAATTTACCATTTTTTGTACTTAGTACATCATCTTCTAATGCAGAATTAATTTGTCTATTTAGATTCCAGTAGAGGCCTTGAATCTTTAGGGATTTCTCTGAGTCTTCAAATTGTTGAGTGGAGTCATTAATGATCCTTTGTAGTTGTTTTCTAACAATTATTTCTTTTTCTTGAAGCTTACTATTGTACTCATCAATTTCACCAGCTGATTTTTTAATACTTTCTATTAGTGTATCTTGCTTAATTAATAAAGCATTAATAATTTTTTTCTCAGCTTCAATTGATTTTTGTAATACCTTAATTTTCTCATCAAATGCGTCTTGATGTGCTTTCATTCTTTTTTTCAAATTTGATGAAAATTCTTTTTCAGATTGAACTTTTGCAACTATGACTGATATTTTAACATTCAAATTCTTAAGTTCTGCTTGGTAGTTTGTTTTTGCTGTTTCTGCAAATTTCTTCTTCAGTTTCAGGGTAGCATTTTTGGTTACTATTTTTTCTAACAATTCTTTTAATTGAGTATTTGAAGAATCTTTTAAAATATCTTGAGTGATTCAGCTAACTAATTCTTGTCCTTGTTGAATTTGATCATTTAAAATATTGATACTTGAATTTACATGATCTAGGGATTCCTCAATTTGAGGTACTAATGCTTTTGTGTCTAATAGAGTTTGATTATTAGCAGCAATAGATTCATCATAAGAATTTTTAGATTTTGTAATATCCTTAATTTCTTTTGAATTTGTATCAGAATACTCATTTATTGTACTAAAATATTCTCCCATTTTTTCTTGAGATTTTCATATTGCTTCTGAAGAAGCTTGAATCTCTTCTCAATTTTTCATTGCCTGTTTAAAAATTGGCTCAACTTTTGCTCATCATAAAAAATTTTCCTTTAAATCTGAACATAGTTTATTTTTAATTCAATGATTGTTTTCAGATTTAGTTACATCTGATCCCAAAATTTTCTCACCTGTATTTTTTGATTCTAAAAATTTAGAATCACTTGTTTTATTTTGTTCTAGTGTTGATTCATATTCTTTTATATTTTTAATACTTACATTTCTTCAGGCATTAAAAATATTCTGGACATCCTCTTCAGTTCTGTGTTGAGCACTTATGTTTTTAGAAGTCTTATTCTCTTTGAGAGAAGCACTTTCTGTATTGATTTTATTAGCAATTTCTCTACGGTCTTTCTCTGTATCCACTTTTTGATTACCTTCTTTGATCCACTTATAAAGACCTTCAACTGTTTTTACTTTGTTTACAATTTCTTTTAGTTGTTCTTTTTCCTTCTCTGAATCAAGGTCATTGATATTAAGAACTCCATCATTGTTAAAATCAAGATTTTCTTCTGTTCAATCATTATCTACATCAATTTTTCAATCACTGTCTTGAGTAAGCTTAAGTAGATTCTTATCATCTCAAACTTTTTTGTCAAGCTTTGAAAGTTCCTCAAAAAGCTTAGTAATGTTTACTTCGCTTGCCTCTGAATTTATATTGTCTTTACTTTCTGATAATGCTCATGTTCCATCTTTTGCTCACATACTATATTATATATTTATATGATAATTTTTTATATACTAAAATATTATCATATTTTGCTTTAAAATTCAAATTAAGAGACTATTATTTGAATATTCAAAAATATTGCTATAATATGTGTGATTTATCTAGTATTTAAAAGAAAAAAATGAACATAACTTCAGACCAAATTAGAACAAAATTTTTAGAGTTTATGGAATCAAAAGGACACAAGATTATCCCAAGTGCTCCACTTGTCCCAGAAAATGATCCAACAGCACTTTTTAATGTAGCAGGAATGCAACCACTTGTTCCATATTTAATGTGAGAAAAACATCCTCTTGGAACAAGATTAGCAGATGCTCAAAAGTGTATTAGAACAAACGACATTGAAGAAGTCGGAGATGATTCACATCTTACTTTTTTTGAAATGTTGGGAAATTGGAGTCTATGAGATTACTTTAAAAAAGATTCAATTAACTATTCATATGAGCTTCTTACAAGCCCAGAATGGTTTTGAATTGACCCAAACAAAATTGCAGTAACAGTATTTGAAGGAGATGAAGATGCTCCAAGAGACACTGAATCAGCTGAGATTTGGAGAAATGTATGAATAAAAAAAGATAAATTAAGCTTCCTTCCTAAATCAGAAAACTGGTGGGCAGCAGGTGATACTGGACCATGTGGACCAGATAGTGAAATTTTCTATTGGGTGGGTGATTCTCAATTTCCACCAGAGGGAAGTAATGTTGAAACAGATGAGGATAACTGGATGGAAATCTGGAATAATGTATTCATGGAGTATGTAAAAAAAGAAGACTGAACTCTTGAAAAGCTTCCTGCACAAAATGTTGATACAGGTATGTGAATTGAGAGAATTACTACTATCCTTAATGATGAAACTTCAGTATATTTCACAGATGTTTTCGCTGATATAATTGATAAAATAGTAGAGGTTTTAAATATAGCAAAAGATCCTTCAAGAAGAAAGGCTATTAGAATAATTGCTGATCATTCAAGAACAGCAACAATGCTTATTTCTGATGGAGTTTTTCCAAGTAATACAGAACAAGGGTATATTCTAAGAAGACTTATGAGAAGGGCAATAAGACAAGCTTATTCTCTTGGATTCAAAGGACAATTTATGTGAGAAATTGCAAAAGTTGTGATTAATAAACTTTGAAATGTGTATCCAAATTTAGTATCAGAAAGAGACAGAATTTTAGAAGAAATTGATAGAGAAGAAAAACAATTCCTTACAACTCTTGAGAAATGATTAAAAGAATTTGAAAAGCTTCTTGCATGATTTCAGATTGCATTTGAAAAAAGTGGGAAAAAAATAGAAATAATAGCTTGAGCTAAAGCATTTAAACTCTATGATACTTTTGGTTTTCCACTTGAGATGACTCAAGAGTTAGCTGCCGAAAATAATCTAACT
>CALLPO010000116.1 GCA_938015605.1 uncultured Candidatus Altimarinota bacterium
AGATTACTATTACTGTAAAAACTGTGTGAGCGTGATTTGAGATACTACTTAATAAAAATACTGACCTAACAAATAATGGTTCAACAATTGATTCTTGGGATTGAACAAAGTGATATTGATATGATAAAGATGCTTATACTGGTAATATTAATACTATTAATACAGATGAAAATATAGCCACTCAAGCTGCTAGTCTAAATACAAATGGTAACTTAAATACCTATACTTATAAAATAAAATTGTGATCATTAGTTGATGGTTGAGCAATTGCATGAGATTATGAATGAATGATTGATTTTGACATACAGATGGATTATTAAAAAAACATAAAATTTAAAAAAATACAAAAGTCTAGCTATATTACAAAATAAGCTAGACATTTTTTGACAAAACTATTTTTTATATGATACAATAATATTGCTATGAGATAAATGAGTTCTATAGATGAAATTATCTCTGTTTGCTAGCAAACTATTTTAATTCATAAGTAATACAATACTATGATAAATACAAAAATAAAAAAAGCTGCAGCTTTAATTGCAGTAGCTGCTATGACAGCTTCAACTTTTGGTAATGCACTTGCTGCAACTAATGTAGGTACAGGTTCAGTTACTGGATCTGCTGCACTTGACCAACCTATTGTTTGGGATGATACATTTGGAACTCCAGGTAATGCTACAGCTTCTGTAACTGGTATTAAAGTTACTGCTACTGTTGCTCCTACTCTTAATGTTAGTTTCTCTACAGATGAAATTGCTTTAGGATTACTTACTCCAGGTGTTGCCTCAACAGGAACAATGAATATTGAAGTTGGTACTAATGCTGCTGATGGAGTATTAATTACTATGCTATCAGCTAATGGTGGTCTAAAACATACTTCTAATGGTGAACTTATTAATAATACTTTAGCAGATGGTGAATTATATTCTTTTGCAAGTACTGCAGTAGATGATTCAGTAGCTGTTGCAGGTATTACTAAAGTTGGACTTACAGAAATTCAAAGTAATGCAGCAAATCAAACTACAGAACATGAAATTTATAAAACTCTTAAAGCAGAAATGACAGAAGGTACTGATGATTCAGTATTAACAGTTTCAGCTACAGCAATTGCTACAACATCTGCTGGTGATTATGATGATGATTTAACTTTTACAGTTTCTGGTAACTTCTAATATTAGATATACTAGACATGAAAAAATACCTTAGTACATATAAACTAAGGTATTTTTTTTTGATTTTTTTTATCATTCCTTTATTATAATCTTATCTATAAATAGGTAATTATTAATTAATTTTATATAAATGAGGATATTAAAATTTTTCATAATTTTGGTGTTATTTTCTTTTTGAACTATTGAAAGCTTTGCAGCTATTAATATGACAGTTTCACCAATAAAATATGAACTAGAAGCTGCCCCTTGAGAGAGTATTACTCAAACAGCAACTATATACAATTATGATCCAGAAGATGTTACAATCATAACATGAAAATCTGATTTTACTTCAAATTGAACTACAGGTTCACCAAGTTTTGTTAGATATAGTGAACTTGTACATGATGATCAGGAGCTTTCATCTTGGATGACTTTGAGCTCAAGCTGATTTATTCTTCCTGCAAATGGAAAGAAAGTAATTGAATTTACAATTGATGTTCCAGCAAGTGCTACTCCAGGAGGACATTATGCTGCTGTACTTTTCAAAAATCAAAATTCTGAAACTTCTTCTTCATGAGGAGGGACAAAACTCTGAATTAATGTAGATTATGCAGTGATTATTTTACTAACAGTTGGTTGAGATGTTGTCACTGAAATTGAAATAATTGAGCCAATAGTGAGTAATGGGTGATGATGATATTCGCAAGCTTCTCAGAATAACCATAACCTCTCTTGATGAAAACTTATTTGATATTGAGGAATTGATGACTGTTTATGGGATTTCACGAATAGTAATTTTGACTGAATATGTTATGATAACCCAGTAAACTTAATTACTCAATTACAAACAGATAAAGAAGATGATAAGGATGATACTAATATTGCTTTAGATGTAAAAACTGATTTAAATAATGCTACTATTGATGGAACTAATAACGATTGAAATGTAGGTGAGGATAATAATATTGCTAACACTAATGATGAAAAAGAAGATAATTTTGAAGTAAGTTTTACTTTTCCAATCAAAAATACAGGTAATACCCATGTGAAACCTGAATGATCTATTAAACTAATTGATGAAAATGGAGATCAAATAAAAGGAGTTTGAAAAAAGAATAAATATAATGATCTGTGAGCAGTAATTGGAGTTGATGTGGTAGATTATCTACCTATTAATGATAATGGTGGTAATGTACTTCCTAAATCTCAAAGAAATTTTTGAGAAAAATGGGAATGATTTCCGTATCAAACACTTGATGATGAAGGAAAGATTGTCATGAAAAATATGTCACCAGATGAATACTACACAAAACAAAATATATGAAGTGATAGAGTTCTAATGCCTTGGGAGAGAGTCAGTTATAGAAAGAACAATAAGACTATAAAAGCATTAATTGATTTATCTTATAAGGATGATAACTGAGAAGATATTGAATTTTCATCTGCTAAAGAAATTCCAGTGACATACACTGAAAAATATATTGGAATTAATCCATACATTGTATGTCCATTCTTTTTATTCATTGGTCTTCTACTTCTTCTATGGTTGATTGCACTATGAAAAAGAACTAGATGTATTAATAAAGATTGTAAAAAAAGAATTAAAAGAAAACTTGTTAGATGCCCATATTGTGATACTAAGCAAAAAAAGACTACTAAGAAAGCTGCTGCTGCTATTAAAAAGAAAACTGAAAAGAGCACTAAAACAACTAAGAAAAAAACAACTAAAAATAAAAAGAAATAAAATAAAAACTCACACCATAGTGTGAGTTTTTATTTTAAAAGATTCCAAGCATCAATTCATCATTCAAGATCCTTAGCATATTTAAAGCTATTTTGTTTCATAAAATTTCTTACAGTTGTACTTCTACTTCAACTGTGGCAATATATTAAATATTTTTTAGTTTTATCTAATTTTAGTATTTTTTCTGCAGCTCATTGAGCATAAATATCAATAAGTAACTGATTATTTTCAATAACTCAAAACATCTGTGCTTCTCATGGTGTTCTTACATCAAGTAAGACTTTATCTCATTCATGTAATTCAGTTTTAAAATCAATAGCTGAAATTTTTGTAAAATTATCCATATTATTGTGATTTATAAATTATCCAGATAACAATAAGTATTACTGGTAAAAGGATGATAGCATATAATGTAGGTCATTTGATCATGTTATACTTGTTCTCAAACTAAAACAAATTCATCTAAACTTAATATTTTTACTGTCACTATATCTCAAATTTTATTCCCCTCTAATTTATTGAAAAATACTTCTTTAAAATTTCTTGTTCTTCAGTGAAACTGCTCATCTTTTTCTCATGAGATAAGAATTTCTTCTTCTCTTCATATCATAAGTTTGTTTCTCTTCTGAATTGATTTGAGTAATAAATCATTAAGAATGTGCCACCTTCTAGCTTTTTCTTCATTACTAACATCATCTGGATACATACGATCAGCAAGTGTCCCCTTCCTTACAGAATATCTAGCTGTGAAACAAAAATCAAAATCACATTCTTTAAAGGCTTGTACTGTTTCTTGAAACATTTCTTCTGTTTCTCATGAATATCAAACAATAATATCTGTTGATATTGAAAAGAGAGGATCTTTAGATCTCAAGTATTCAACTTGTTTTCTAAAGTCTGAATAGCTATGTTTTCTATTCATTCTTTTAAGCATCTTGTCTGAACCTGATTGAAGTGCAAAATGAAGGTAGTTACAGTTATTCTTTAATTCCATATGACTATCAAGTATATCTTGAGTCATATCATGAGGATTACTTGATGTAAACCTTATTCTATCTAATCATTCTATAGAATTAATATCATCAAGCAATTCTCTAAAAGGAGACTTTCATTCTAGTTTATTCCATGTACTTTTTTCTGAATTCCAAAGTTTTTTGTCTACAAACTGTTTTCAATAAGAATTAACATTCTGGCCTATTAGGGTTATTTCTTTTGCTCAATTTTTCACAGCATCTACGCATTCTTCTAGAATTTCCTTATGAGTTCTACTCAGTTCTCATCATCTTGTATATGGAACAATACAAAAAGTACAATAATTATCACATCAAGTTTGTATAATTACATTTGCTTGTGATGGGGTTTCTCTGAGTTGTTTAGATTTTAGATAGTCATCAAATTTTGAGTCGTTACCTATGGCTTCTCACAAGATATGAGTTAACATAAGTGGGAGGTATTTTGTTTCTTCAATTCTAAGAGTAAAATCTAGTTTATCTCACATTCTTGGAAAGAGTTTGTCATCATAGTTAAATATTCCCTCTTTATTATTTAGTAAGTTTATTTTTTTAGATTTATTTTTATCTCTTGTTAAGTTATCTTCTAAATACTGTTTATTAATTCATGTTTTTCTTACCATACAACCAGTGATTCAGATAAGAATATCTGTGTTGTTTTCTGTATTATATCTGAAAATTTCTTCAGATAATCCAAATACTCTGTCTTCTCACTTTTGTCTAACACTACATGTGTTGAAAATTACAACGTTTGCTTGTTTCCAATTAGTGACTTTTATAAAACCTGACTGCAAAAAAATCATGTTAATCTTTTCAGAGTCAGCTTGATTCATAGCACAGCCAAATGTTTGTATAAAGTATTTTTTCATGTATTTTAAATTTAGTTATTGAAATTATATAAAAATATTTAATAATGCAAGTACTAAAAAACTAAGATTTCTCTTAGTTTTTCTTTTTAAAATTTTTTATGTGCAATTTTTGAAGTATTCTTTTCCCTATACTTATATGTTTGTCTTTTTTTCACTCCTTAGGCATATATTTAAAATATGGCTCTATATTAATTTCTAGTTTTAATTCTTCTTTTGCATAAGTAAGGGCTTCATGCCTACTTATTCTAAAAATATTTTCTATGCCAAAGTGTTTAATAAAATGTCATCTTTTCATTGCTCTATATACCCTTCATCTTACCCTTGAAATTAAGACTTTAATTCAAACTTTTTCAAATCATTCGAGAAGAGTCTGTAATGCTTCTAATCAAGAAGAATCTATTTCATCTACTCACCCTATATCTAGAACTATTAGTTTCATTTCAGGTTTGTTTTTTACAAATTTTATGAGTTTTCATTCAAAGTATCATGCACTTGCAAAATATAGAGGTCATTCAAATTTATATACTCATACATTTTCACTAGATTGTAAATGTCTTCTTCTAATGTTTCTTAATTCACCATCTTTGTACATAGCAATTTCTACAAAATCAGGAGTCATACTTCTATATATGAAGAAAGCTAGTGATAGAGCTATTCAAACAATAAGTCATTTTTCTAAATGTGGTGCTGATACTAGAGTTACAATAAAAACTATAATGGCCACTATTCAATCTTGTCTTTCCACATTCCGAGCATGGATTATTGGTTTTATTTTAATAAGGCCTGCTACAGCTACCATAATCACAGCAGCTAATGTAGCTTGAGGTAGGTGATACAATAAAGGAGTCAGAAAAAGCAAAGTAACTGCTACAAGTATTCAAGTAACTATTGATGAAAAACCAGTTTGAGCTCAAGAACCGAAATTAACAGCACTCCTAGAAAAAGATCAGCTAACAGGATATCATTGAGAAAAACTTGCTGCAATATTTCATAGTCACTGTCCTATTAGTTCTTGATTGGCTGAGATTGATTTTTTAGATTCAGAAGCCATTGCTTTTGCTACACTTATTGCTTCAGCAAAACCAAGAATAGCTATAGTAACTGCTGCAGTTGCTAGTGTTTTAGCTGTATTCCAATCAAAAAGTTCACTCATGAATGGAATAGTTAATGATGGGAGTCCAGCTGAGATTTGTCACACAACTAATCATCACATACCCTCATAATCTATGAAATATGAAATTAATGTAAATCATACAACAGCAACAAGTACTCCTGGAACTTTAGGTACAAATTTTTTCATTAAAACAAGTAATATTATACTTCATGCACCTATAATAAAAGTTGTATAATCTGTATTTGTTAGAGCTGCTTGAACTACATTCCATATTTCAGTATATTTATGGTCAGCTTTTTCTAGAATTCAACCTCATTGTAGTTCTTGTCCAAAGCTTAATCCAAAGATTTTATTAAGTTGAGAAGCTGCAATTACTATGGCAGCAGCATTTGTAAATCACACAATTACAGGATGAGATAAAAAATCAACAAGCTTTCACATTTTAACCAAACCAAGTGTTAACTGAATTATCCCAACTATTAGTGCTAAAAATGCAGCATATACAGCATATTGAATAGCTCATGAAGTTGCAAGAGGTTCTAGAGTTGCTGCTGTAATTAATGAGACTATTGCCACTGGTCAAGTAGCTAGTTGCCTTGAACTTCACCAAAAGGCTGAAATCATTACAGGAAGAAAAGATGCATATAGTCAATATATTGGACTCAGTCATGCTAATTGAGCATATGCCATTGATTGAGGAATAAGAACAAGCGCTACTGTTGCTCATGCAATCAAATCTGCTTTAAGAATATTTGGATTTTTTAATTCTCATATCCATCTCAAGAAAGGTAAAAATTGATTTTTTAATCAAGTTATCATTGAATTCATCTCCTATTTTTTTATTAAAAAATGTTTTATAAAAATAAAAGTACTTATATGAAGGAGTACTTTTATTTAATAATATCAGTATTTATTGTTCATTTAATTGAGTCTCACAATCATTCAACATCATCTAGAGTTCCTTTTATTTTATCAATAGTTTCAGTAGTTTCTGTTATAACATCTTTTGCTTTATTGTAAGTATCTTCTGCTCATGATAGAGTTGATCTTACTGTATCAATAGTATCTTTTGTTGTTTGAATTCAATCAGTAACTTTATTCCTAATATCAATTGCTCAACTTTGGAATTCTGAAATACTTGGAATATCGGTAACAGTTTCATTAATAGTTCATAAATTCCCTCTAACTTTATCTCAAAACCCTGAAAATCAGAGTACATCCTCAATTCAATCTGTAATCTCTGGCTGAATAAAAATCAGTATTCCATAGATAGTTACACAAAGAATAATTAACCATAAGATTTTTTTCATAAGATTTTTTTAGTGTTATTACTAATATTTTAAAAAATATAATAAAAAAAGCAAGTAGACTTATGTCTTCTTACTTTTGATTATCATTAAATAATTCTTCAATACTGCAATTATTTTTCTTTATTGCTCTGTTTAAATCCACAATTTGAGAATCTTTTATTCTATCTTCATTCTTAGTTTCTGTAATTCATAGTTGTCACTTAATTCATTCAATTTGTTCTTTTGAAATATTCAATGAAGGTAAATCAAGAGGAATGACTTGTGCTCTTATTATTGAGTGCTTCTCACACTGAGGACAAGCTACTTCTACATTGATGTTACTACCAGCTGTTCAGACTATTTCTACATTTGTATCATCTATTTTTGATGTACAGCTAGGACAAGCATATGTTTGAACTAAATTGTCTATCATTGTTTTAAGTGATTGGAAATTCATAATATTTATAGTTAATTACTAATTATATTAATTATATTACAACTCTGGATTAAATCAAAATATTCTATCCGTTTTTGGATTGACAAATCTACTAAAAAAATAATAAATTATTTTAATCCTTCAATTGTAGCTCTAATTCTTTTGAGTGACTCCTCTTTTCCAAGTATATATATCATTTCAAATGCTCATGGTGAGAATTTTTCTCAACTTAATGCACATCTTGCTGGCCAAAGAACTTGTCAATTCTTCATTCAAGCTTCTTTAATTTTCTCGATATAGAGTGCTTTAATGCTGTCAAGGTTAGTGATGTTCATATTACTATTTTCTAGCAGATCAAGAGTAACTTTCAATGATTCTAAGACATCACTAATAGATTCAAGCTTCATCTTAGGATTAATAATTAAGTCTAATTCAGGAATTTTTGATTCATTGTAGAAACATGTTGTATAACCTTTATATTCATCAAATTTTTTAATTCTTCATTTTAATTCTTCTAGAATTTTCTTGTTGAATTCTTCTGGATAGGTTTTAATTAGTTCTGAGAATTCATTATCATATCTATTAAGATATGTGATAAGTTTATCGTAAATAGTATCTGTTGAAGTAGTTTTTAAATAATGAGAGTTGAAAAAATCTAGTCTTTCTACATCAAAGAATGCTCACGCCTTATGTACTTGTGATAAATCAAATCTTTGAATTAATTCTTCCATAGTAAAGAATTCCTCTGTTGTTTTTGGGTTCCATCACAGAAGAGCTAAATAGTTCATTAAAGCCTCAACAAGGTATCATTTTTCAAGATATAATTCAACGGCAACATCACCGTCTCTTTTACTTAATTTTTTCTTACTTTTTCAAATAAGTGGTGGTACATGTGAGAATCTTGGAAGTTCCCATCAAAATGCACTGTATAGGAGAATATGCTTTGGTGTAGAAGGAATCCATTCATCTCATCTAATAATATCTGTAATTCACATTAAATGATCATCTATCACTACAGCAAAATGATATGTAGGAAACTTATCAGTTTTAAGTAATACTTGATCATCTACATCTTTAGATGGCACTGATATTTTCCCCTTAATAGTGTCTCTAAACTCTATTATTTCCTCTTTAGGAACTTTTAATCTTACTGTATATGGAATATTGTCTGCAAGATTTTTGCTAATTTCATCCTCACTTAAATATCTGCATGTTCCATTATATTTTGTAGGCAATCAAAGTGCCTGTTGTTCTTCTCTATCTTGAGTTAGTTTTTCACTACTACAAAAGCAATAGTAGGCTTTATCTTTTTCTAAAAGTTCTGTGATATATTTTTGGTACAAATCTAATCTTTCCGATTGGAAATATGGACCATTTTCTCATGGATTATTAGGTCCTTCATCTGGGATAAGTCACACAGAAGCTAGAACCTCAAGCATATTTTCTACACTTCCCTCTACATATCTTGATCTATCAGTATCTTCTACTCTTAACATGAATTTACCATCCTTTTGTTTAGCAAAAAGATAGTTATATAATACGGTTCTTAAACTTCAAATATGTAAATACCCAGTTGGACTTGGAGCAAATCTTGTAACTACTGACATTTTTTATGACTTATCTAATAATTTAATTAGATATATAATATGGATTTATGGCTTTTTGTAAAGGTAATGTTACATTTTTGATAATTTATCAAACACATTTTTTACTTCTTGGTTTCAATCAATATCATTTTTAAATTCATTTCTTATTACTAATAAGAAATACTTCAAAAAGAATTTTCTGTTTACTTGTAATGAATTACAAAACTCTTCTGTTAATTCATTCTTGTTTTGTAAATAATTGATAATTGTGTTTTGATTATTTTCAATGCATTCTAGTAATAGATAAAAATCATGGTTTGAATTTTTATTTTTGCTACATTGAGCTCCATCATTGTCAATAATTTTATTCACATATTTTGCAATTTTTTCTATTAAATTTGGAACTGCTTCTTTAAGTTTTTCATCTAGTTTAGGATACTGTTGTTTTAGTTTTTCCAATGAACTTAATGATTTTTTTTGATTCATATTAACCTTGGATTACTAAGTTTCATTCCTTTAAAAAACCTTGTTTTAAGTTTAGATTAAATTCTTTATTAATGTCTTCTCTCAATGTCTTTCTAATTAATCATAAGTTAACATTATTTCACATTCCAAGTTTTTTTGCAATACTGTTATTGTTGTTTTCTATATACGTAGCGGCATCTCTGAGTATTTTAGTAGTATCATCATTTATTGATATATTTTCAATTATATCAGAAAATATATTTTTCCCTTTTAATATCATTAATACTTTTATGCCAATTTCTTTAGTTAGTGTGATTGTATTTTTTTCTGAATCAAAATAAGTTGATAAATCAGGAGAAGTCATATTATTAAATTAGTAGTAAATTATAATATATAATAATTATTATATATTATATGTCAACAATATATCTTTCATATTAATTTTGAAAAAAAGTCTTTTGTGGTAAAATGGTTGTAGTTTAATTTTTTATAATAAAAAGTTTATGTTTATAGAATCTAAAAAGAAAAAACAAATTGTTTGAATTAGTAATGTATTAATTCCTACAGTTATTGATAAAACTCCTCAAGGAGAAAGAGCTTATGATATATATTCTAGACTATTAGAAGATAGAGTAATCTTTCTAGGTGAAGGAATTGATTCAGCTGTTGCTAATACTGTAATTGCTCAACTACTATTTCTTGAAAAAGTAGATCCAAAAGCTCCAATTACATTATATGTAAACTCCCCAGGAGGTCATGTAACTGCTTGACTAGCAATTTACGATACTATGCAGTATGTAAGTTGCCCTATAACAACTGTATGTATGTGAATGGCTGCATCTATGGGGTCAATTATTCTTGCTTGAGGTCATCCTGGTAAAAGATATTCACTTCCTCACTCTGAAGTTATGATTCACCAACCACTTGGTTGAGCTGAATGACAAGCAACTGAAATTAGATTAGCAGCTGAACACATTATCAAAACTGGAGCTGTTCTTTATAAAATTCTTGCTAAACACACTGGTAAAACTGTTGAACAAATAGAAAAAGATTGTGATAGAGATAATTTTATGACAGCTGAACAAGCACTTGAATATGGGCTTATTGATAAAATAATTAAAAACAAATAAAAAAAGCTCATTGAGCTTTTTTTATTTGACTGTTGCATATATTGGAAATAACTCTCATTCATCTTTTTCTGAATGTATTATAAAATCACCACAGTCTTTTAATTCTAATATTTTTCAAATATCCCCTTCAGGTTCGGCGTAGATATTTGATGAGATTAACTCTTTGACTTCAGCTAGAGTTAATGCACAGGGGGTTGTATTAAATTTCTCCTCTATTCTTTCAAAATCATGATTCTCTCAATATGTATTTAGTACTCATGTTAATAGTATTGTAGCAGTGAGGAATTTTATATTTTTTACTGTTTCCTCAGAGAATATTTTTTGAGAGATTTCAACTAATCTACTGTTTATATCTAATTTAGACATTTATTTATTTTATTAATATTTTAATTTAGTATATATTGAATAATTTACAGATGTCAATTAAATTAATGGTTCAGCAAATGTAGATACTTTTTCAATTACATCTTTATGTTCTTCAACTATTTTCTTCTTTGCTTCTTTGAGACTCCTAGAATATTTTTTCCTAGAAAGTTTATATAATTCGTTTATATAGTCTTTATCTATGTCTGACTCTCAAACATAACTTGATTTAAGTGAAAAAGGATCTTTAACTTGTCATTTAACTAGGAGTTTACAATAGAATTCTCTTATGTTTAAGTTTGATAAGTCATATGCTGAAACAAATGGATCGAAGTGTTTTTGCATATATATTGCATCTTCACTTGATATTCTAAAACTTACCAGTGTTCATACATTTCCAAATAATGCATCAGATAAATTTTCTGGTATTTGTTTAATAAATTGATGAGCTACAGAGAGAGATAATCAGTATTTTCTAGCTTCTGAAAGTATTTCTCAGAAAGTATCAGTTGCAAAGTTTTGGAACTCATCTACATATAAGAAAAAAGGTACTCTATCTTTTTTTGCTAATCACTGCCTTCACATTGCAGCTTGGAAGATTTTGGTTACAAACATTGCTCAAAGAAATCACATAATTTCCTCTTGGAGCTTCCCTTTTGGAAGTTTCACTAGAAGAATTTTTTGCTCATCCATCATTTCTCTAAAATCTAATTTATTTTCAGTGCTTGAAAAAATATTTTTCAAAATATCTATACTAAGAAGTTGTCATACTTTATTTAGTATAGGCATAATTGCCTCTGTGTTAAACTGTTGACTCCAACCTGCAAATTCATTTGTCCAAAAGTTTCTAACAACATCATCTTCTATTTCATCAATCATATCATACCTAAAATCCTTGTCTGTTAAAGCTCTAATTACATCAAAAAGAGTTGCATCTTTTTTATCTAAAAGTGCTAGAAAAATCATTCTTAATACATGTTCTAGCTTTGGGTTCCAGTTTGCTCAAAAGAATTTATGAAATATATCTATAAATCATTTAGCTAGTACTTGCTTTGATTCTGTTTTCTTTACATCAAGTGGATTAAAACAAAAAGGGAATTTTTCATCTGTTGGATCAAATATTATTACATCTTTTTTTCTTGATTCAGGAATGTATTCCATAATATCCTCGATAAGATCACCATGTGGATCTATGAGTCATAATCCTTTTCATTGCTTAAGGTCATCAATAATCAGACTTGTAAGAAATTTTGATTTTCATGTACCAGTCTTCCCAATTACATACATATGTCTGAGTCTATCTTCATCATATACTCATACAGGGACTTTAATTGACCTATAGTCACTTGTTCCAATTATGTTAGTATTTGTAGGATAATTTTTAGCTTCAATTTCTCACAATAATCAGTTAGTTTTTTTTGTATCTAGTTTTCTAAAATCAAAAGTAGGTGTTCAGATTGGTAGAGCTAGTTTTTTAGCAGTGACTTTTAATAGAGAAGTTTCATTTTGAGGTTTACTTGGATAATGAAAAAAACTACTAATTTCTTCACTACTCATAATATAATCTTGAGATTTGATTTTGAAAGGCTTTATTGAATGGTTATTTCAATGAATATTTAATCTAAAGTGATTGAGTGGATAATTTTTGAATATTAAAAAATTATTAAAAATAGATTTTAGTTTACCAGCTGCAACAGCTTTATTCTCTCATTGAAAGACTATATAAACTTTTGTCTTAAATAATTCTTGGTCTAACTTATATGTGAAATACTTTTTTCCCATTTCTTTCCACCCAGATTGAATTTTGTGATTGAACATGTATTTGAAAAATTTGAAAAACAGTTTTATTCTAAAAACTATATACTGAAATTTTGATCTTACAAAAAAACTAAAACTCTCTTCAATTAGTGGAGTAGTTTCAACAAAAAATCAAACTTTATCTTTAATGAGGTCAAAATTTTCAAATCATCTAAAAATATTTTTTATGAAATCTGTGTTATCATTTGTTGAATATTTGAATGGATAGAACCATGAATTTTCAAGAGTTATTTCTCAGACTACTGTCCTCTTTTTATCATAGTCCCACACTTTTTTATCATCATCTTTTAGTTGAAAATTATTATAATAAGTATAGAACTGTGATTCAAATGCACTGTACGTTTCTTCATTACTAGTGTAACTATAAAAGATTTCACCTTTAGAATAGTTCAGACCAAAAATCATCTCTTTATCTTCAAGAGTCTTCCCAATATCATCCCAAAATGATTTTTGGTACTTCTTCCCTTTATCAAATCAATGATATACTTTTATGAGGTGAGTTTTGTTCAATTGAATGTAGTTATTATTTTATATAGTTTTAATATAGCATAGATTAAGTTTTTTGCAATGAAATTTTATTCTTGAAATTTGAAAAGGGATATTTATATATATGTTATAAAAAAATAGAGTAGTCTATAATCTATAGTATCATATTCCTTAGTCCAACAGCTATGATTCTACAAAAATTGTAACTTATTTTTCACTCATCAGTCTCATTGTTTTTTCATGAAAAAAATTTTATAAGCTCAATTTCTTCTCAAGATAGTCAAAGTTCATTAATATACTCTTGTTCTAACATTATAGCAAACCTTTTATGTTTTGTGTTTTTATCTAATTCTAAGTTATTAATTCAATTATTTAGGTATGTTTTAATATTCTTAACGTTGCTTGTTTTTTCAATATTCTTTAAATAATCTATTTTGTCTTCATCTTTAGCAATATTTAATAATAGTATAGCAAATTCAATTATTTTAGTATCTTTTGCAGTCAATCAACCACTTACTTCACTTAATATAGTAGCCAGTTCTCTTAATAAATTATTTTGCGTTTCTTCTCTATCTTTAATACCAGTATCAATAATTTTTGATGAATTTCATCAATTAGTTAAACAATGTAAATTTCCATTATGGTCTAACTTATAGTCTCTACTCTTTATAGGTTTAATGAATTGTATTCATTCAATCATAAGATTATCTAATTCCCTAGTATCAAAATGAGATTCTCAGTTATTTTCATTATCTTTATTTTCAGCTATTGGAAAATAAATCATTTTAGTTATACATAGAGCAATTACTCTACAGAAACAATAATTTTCATATCCTTCATCATCAGAGGATATAGATTCTATGAGCTTTATTTCTTCATTACTCATATTTAATGATTTTATATACTTTTCTTTTATAATTCCAGATTCATTTTCACACTTTTCATCTCTAATAAAATCATCTGGTTTTCTGTTTCATTCAATTAGAAAATCTAAATCATTTGATTTTCTTGTTGATTTCAAATCTCTTAGAAATACCCTCATTCAATAGTTATCTGCTACTTTGTACAAAAAATCCTTTAATGCTATAATTTCATTATCATCTCTCGTATGTTTTTTGTCCTTACCACTTGTTCTAAAAGCAAGTTCTAATCATACAGTATTAGATTGTTTTTCTTCAGGATTTCATTTTCAAAGAATTCTTTCTTTTCACTGGTTATCAATTGCATATATAAATCATTCATCAGTAATATAAATTTCTCTTTGTATAACTCTATGTCCTTTTGTTGGAAATTGATAAGTTTCTAAATTTGATTTTTTCTGAATATCATCATTATCATTGAAGCATTTTGCTATAAATTTTTTTTCACAATCATTTACAACTCTTGATGATAGTCTATAAAAAATATCTCTAAATAATATAATTTCTGAAGTAGCATTGTAGATCGTAACTGCATTTTCATAAGATAACGTTCATACAGAAGTTCTTCAAAGAAAGGCATCTAACTGTTTGAGTGATGTAAATTTATATTCTGGATTTTCTGATAAATAGTAAGGTAAGTTTAGATTAAAGTTTCAATCATTATTAATCATTTCTAAAGTGATATCTTTTATCTTTGTTGTATGATGTTCTGTAATTTTTTTAACACTACTTTTTTTAGATTCTCTTTCTTTTCTAGTTAAACTTGAAATTTCTAATGCAGATTTTAAAAAAGTAGGCACTGCAACACTAATGTTTGATAATAAACTGGATATACCTTTCTTGCCTGAGGTCATTTTTATTTCATTAATAATTATATGTTATTTATATAACTATATAAAAGTTTGTCAATAAAAAATAGTTCCTCATTGAGGAACTATTTCCTGCTCAGAAACTGAGCTAGTAAAGTATATCATATAGACTATCTTTACTGATTCTTAGGTGTTATGAAAATGGATTAAAGCCCATTCCACCACCACCACCACCACCACCACCAAGAGCTACAACATTTTTATATTTAGCATTGACATTAGCAACTGAACCTTCATGTTGGCCGCTGTATAGTGTTATAGCTGTATAAACAGAATCACCGAGTTTGGCATTGACATTAGCAACTGAACCTTCATGTTGGCCGCTGTATAGTGTCATAGCTGTATAAACAGAATCACCGAGTCTGGCATTGACATTAGCAACTGAATCTTCGTATTGGCCGCTTTTTAATGTCTTAACTGTATAAACAGAATCACCGATTTTGGTATCGACATTAGCAACTGAATCATCGTGTTTGCTGCTTTTTAATGTCATGACTGTGTGGTTACGGTCACCAAGTTTATTATCAGTAAACGCATAGGTATCAAGGAATTGTTCACTGCTCACTGTAGTTACTACTTGTTGTTGTGAACTAACGTGAGTGGTTACTGATGCCTGTGCTATACCTATACCGATAAGTAAGGCTGTTGCAGCTAATGCTGTTGTTTTTAAAATTTTCATTATATGTTTCCCCTATATTATTAAGGATTGCGATAAATACTTAATGAAAGAAGTATTTAAAGTTCACACAGATGTGCTAATGTTGAGGCTTGGAGGCTCAACAAATAAAATTTAGCTTGTTTTATGCTAAATTCATTTCATAAATATAGTAAAAAAATCTATTTTAGTCAAATCTTTTTTAATTTATAATAAAAATAGACAAGAAAAAAAGAGCCGTAGCCCTTGTAATAATCTCCCAAGCCTTTTGTATGGAAAAAGTGGAAGTTGAAGGTAGACTTGTGTATAAATTATTTTTATATTGCCTATCTTCAATGGGTCCTTCCCATCATTTGGTTTTAAGATAAACTAAAATATAAAAAAATATATCTAGCTTATATTAAAGAATTTTTGTTTTATTTTTATTTTTTTAAAACGAACTAGAAGATAGCTAGGATTTTTTCAAGCTATCTTCTAGTTTAATATCAATGGTAAAGGAGGAATCCATTGATTTATTTTCAGGTTTATATTTACCCACCCCCGTAGGCCCTGAAAATCTATAAGTTTATACTTGTTTCAATATGCTTTGTCAAAATATATTAATTTTTTTATGTTAATAACTCATCTAGCTTTTTA
>CALLPO010000117.1 GCA_938015605.1 uncultured Candidatus Altimarinota bacterium
TTCAAAAAAATGAGATACTCAAAACAGAAAGAGAGCAGAAAAAAATAAAAAATTTATTGCTAAGTTTCATTGTTCCTTTCAGTTAGAAAAATTATCAACAAGAAAATACCCAGAAGCAGATACTAGGAGAAAAGAGCAAAAGAGAAAGGTAAAAGCTCCCAAACCAAATTCATCTTTCTTAAATCTGAATTTTATTATATTTTTCATATATTTAAGTATATAGAAATGTAAGAATAAAACAATCACTAATTTATTTAAAAAAATCCATAAATTAGGGATTTTTTCTATTTATTTGGTTGAGCTAGACAGATTTGAACCGACGTCTTGAGAGGCTGTTAATATAGTGCTATGACTAATAATTAAAATTAAGCTGCTACTCAATATATCTCTTCAGGATCCATTGGTTTTCATAAATGGTATCATTGGAACTGATCAACTCAGATTTCATCTTTTAGAAATCTCATAAAATCTTTCATATCAGTAATTTTTTCTCCTCAAACTGTAAATTCATCAATTCATTCTGCTATAATTTTTACCCCCTCTTCCTTTAGTAAATCATGAAGTCCATAAATTGTTTTTAAATCAGTTTTTATATTACGTTCTGTATTAGGAAAGGCGTAAGTCTGTCTTATTAAGGCTGAATTAACATTAAATCATAAATAATAAGCATATAGATCTCTTACAAGTGTCTTATCAAGTTTAATGACATCCAAAACCTCTTCTTTAAGAAAGCCTACAACTCTATCAATATTACCATTTAAAAGTTTTCCTTCTTCATTTATTCAACCAATATCATCAATAGCAATATTAAAGCCTTTGTTTTTTAGCCCTCTAAGTGTATTGAAAAAGATTTCTCTTCTTTCAGGGTCTTTAGGAACAGGTTTATCCTCTAATATTTCAAATGTGATCCTAGAATTATCAATATCTGGGTATTCATCTCAAATGATTTGTATTGCTCTCTCAAATCATGGATTGAGGACATCAGAAATGTTTACATTAAATGAAGTGTCAGTATTATTTAATTCAATAGTTTCATGAGCATTCTGAAACATATAACAAAAAAGAGAAAAAGTATCTCAATTACTTTCAATTTCATCTAAAAGTGTTTCTATATTAAATTCATTATTTGATCTAACTAATATTTCTTGTTTCACAATCTCTCAATCTTTTTTCTCAAATGAATCATTGCAAAATTCTACAATTTTTTGAGAAGCATAATGCAGCTTATATTTTTCTTTTACTGTATTTGCTAGATTAAGTGGTGAATCTATGCTTGCAATATTTTCAACATCAACCTTTATTGGTTCTATAATTTTAGAGATAGAATAATGAGATAACTTTTTAGGATCAGAAAAATCTACATTCTCTGCATTTGTATGAATATCAGATCATGAAGATTTATTAGAAGTCATAATTATTTTTTAAACCTAAAAATTGCACATAAAAACCATATATTTCTATATAATATATGGTTTATTTATTAATGTCAAATTTGGTGGAGCTAGACGGATTTGAACCGACGTCTTGGGAGGCTGCCGATATACATCTACAATCATAGTTTATTCTGATATTTACTAAAATGAAGAACAAACAAAAAGTCTTAGTAAAAATATAATCTATTAGTATTTTATAAAACAAGACTATATCAAAACAGTTTTATAAAAAATTCTAATTTATAATTTTATAGAGCTTCTAGAATTACAAATATCTATAAAATGTGTAACAGGTCAATCGACACTCATCCCTTAGGAAGGTTACTGTTAAAATCATTATTAGATTTTAACTATGCCATAGCAGGAGCTAAAGAAGGAACCTTAAAAAGATTCTTTAATCCACCCATTCTATTAGCAAGATTTTGTTTTGTAGCAGTTATGCTTGTTTGTGTTGATTAGAGAAGTCACAAACATCTCCTCGATTGCATATATCACCAACGATTCTCCCAATAGAAACCAAGATTAGCCCC
The DNA here is from genome assembly GCA_938015605.1 of uncultured Candidatus Altimarinota bacterium. Taxonomy (GTDB): domain Bacteria; phylum Patescibacteriota; class Gracilibacteria; order BD1-5; family UBA6164; genus CALLPO01. Next base: position 1,964 of record CALLPO010000117.1, read on the forward strand.
AGTTGTTTAATTATACTCAATAAAAAATATTGTAAAGATAGTTTCACTGAATATTCACTATTTAATATTTCCAATATAGAATAGCATGTGTTATGTTAGTATTAATATATCTAACTAAAATATCACAATATGTTCTTTTGAGAAATTATACATGAAAATATGCTCTATATTTTGCTGCTTATGTGAACAGTAATGATAGTACATGATTGATTCAAAATAAAAATTCCTACCCAACTTGTTTTTCTGATACTATGAATTGCAATTACAAGCTTAGGATTTGAAACTCCTAATGAGTTAAAAGTTTTGTCAGCCTTAGCAATTATTTTTATGCTCTTTAGTGCTGAGTTGTGATGACACAATGTTCCACATTTTATCACATCAATTATTAAAAATATTAAAGTCGCAGTTATTGCTGCAATAGGTCCTTGGGTGTGAGCATTTGTTTTTTCAAATCTATGGTGATGGAATATGCAAGAAGCTATTGTCCTTTGAGCAGTTTTTACTGCCACAGCTCTTCCTTTTACTATATGAGTACTTAAAGAGTTTAAAATGATGAAAACTCAAGCAGCCCATACAGCAATAACAGCTGCAACAGCTGATGATATTATTGCTACTCTTGTTGGTATTATTACTTCAATATTATTATGATCAAGTCTTTCATGAAAATCAGATTATAGTCATGTGTTCTTTGAAATATGAATGGTATTATGATTTTTCATATTTATTTATATTCTGCATGTTCTAATTGTTAAATTAAAATTACTCAAAAATGTTAATTGAAATGTGTTAACCATATTAATATTTTGATGATGAATTATTGCAATATGAGAAGGAGTATTCCATATTCACTATGCTATTGCAGCATTACTTGCATGAGTACTGATAACACCTGAATTTTTTAAAGGTAGTACACTCCTATCACCTGATTTTCTAAAAAATAAAAATGATATATTTGCTAATGCTAGTGAAAAATTAACAGCATCATCAAATTACATTGCTCCATTTTTCTTTGTCTATCTAGGAAGTAATTTAGATTTAAGCTTTTTGATTGAAACACCAATTATACTTGTATCAGGTTTTGGATTATTTCTCACTGTAGTTATCTTCCAATTTATATCGGCATACAGTTCTTGAAGATGGAGAGGACTTAATAATAAACAAGCTACAATACTTGGTTTTGCAATGAGTCCAAGAGATGTAGTTGCAATTGTAATCCTTGATATGAATCTAGCTTATATAACGAATGAATTCATTCTTCCATCAGTGATTTTAGCAATATTTTTGTTAAATATTACTGCTACACTATGAATGAAGTGGGCAAATAATCTATCAGAAAAAAAACTTAAAATTAGTTCTTAAGCTTTCTTTTATCAATAATTGCATCTGACTGATCTTTATTATTACCTGTATTTTTAAAGATTGATGTAACATTATCTGAGACTTCATTTACTGACATACTATCTTGAATACTTATATCATCTGATTTTTCAACAGAATCTTTACTTGTATATCATCATTTTTTTAATATTTCATGAGCTTTAGATAAAGAAAAACCTCAGTTTTCTCATAAAACATTAATATCTTGTAATCTCACTTCTGCAGCAGCATTATCCATAAGTCATCATCAAGCTTTTGCAACTTTTTCCCCATTAATATCTCAAGAAGAATAAATAGATTTAAGTGCTTCTACAGCTGTATTAATATCTGGAAATTTTCATATGTTTGAACCTTCTCAATAAAGATTTTCAGGTATTCATATCATATTAGCAAGTACATTTAAAACATCCAGTCTGAGTATTTTTGTAAAACCACTTCATCACATAGGAGAAAATCAAGTGTGTTTTGATTGCATAAAAAGAAAAAACTCAGACTTATATTTACTATGAAGAAGAAACTTTAGTCCACATTCAGATAATAAATCATGAAGTTTAATATAATTTTCTAAACTATTTGGAGAAAACTGTTCATATTCATTCTTTGAAATAGTTATCTTAGATGATTGTGTATCTATGATATAACTTCATCATGAAGTATAATTATATACACAATTACAGTTAGAATCATCATTACAATAATCAAACTTTTCATTATTAGTATCATCTAAGTTAGATCAACTATCTCATTCTATGTCTTTAGTAAATTTGTTAGAGTCAGAATCAATATCAATTGAGGAATCTTGTGAAACAATATTTATTTGTAAGACAGAATATATTGCATGAATTAATGAAAGAACATCTGGATTTTTAAGATTATCTGATTTTATTCATATCTTTTTCATTAAAAATTCACTGACGTTTTCTTTAGTATTCTCAAAATTATTATCTGCAACCAGTTTTCAAATTTCAATACTCCAATCCTTGGCAATTTTTTTATCTAGCTCTAAGGTCTTGTTTAATATTTTAGAATTCTTAAACAATGAAAAAATATTGTATAAATCCTTATTTGAAGCAAGAATTAGTGCCTTACTTTTTATATCATTAGAATTCAGCTTGTGTGCTATCTTTAAATGACTTTCATACATTTTCATGAGAGTTTTTTCACACTCAGAATTATCTCAAGCAATCTGCTTAATAAAAACTTCTACATCTTCAAATTTTGTACTTTTTTTAACATGTTTTTTAAGAATCAGATCAGCCAAAAGTTTATGTTCAGAAAAATCTTTATGTAGTAGATTATTTATTGGTAGAGCAAAGGTTGAAATCTTGTAAATATCGATGTCATTCTTTATTCAAGCTAACAAAACATCTTTATTATTAAAAACACTTTTATTAAAGAGTGAATAATATTCAAATGCATCAATTCAAAAAAGTTTTATAGCTATTTTAGGATCGCTAAGAAGATTTTTCTTTTTTAAAAGAGCAGTAATAGTATCTCTTGTTGATGTACTATTTTTCTCAATTTCATTTAACTCAGAATTAGTTAAATGAAGATCAGGTTGAAGAATAGATAAAATCCTATTAGATATTTGTATTTTTTTAGGACTAGTGTCTATATTTTCCACTTTATCTTGTATTAAATTAACCATAGTTCATATTTAGTTTTGAATATATATTTTTTTAATTATACTCCTATATATACCTATTAGCAAATTTATAAATTCAACTTATTTATGATATATCTTTTCACATGAAATTCAGATTATCTAGTAAGAGAAAAAACTCTTAATTGGAAAAAACAATTCATTGATAAATATGGAGATTTTAATCTTGTGCATTTTAAAAATCTAGCAGAAGTAGATAATAATCAAATACTAGAAAATTTACTTGCTGAATGATTTATGTGAGAAAAAAAATTGCTCATTATTGAAGACTTCCCTCTTTCATGAAGCAATAAAGTGTGAACAAGTAATAAAAAACCTATTTTATCAGAAAAACAAGATTTTTTAGAAAGTATAGTTAAACAAATACCCACTAATAACATAGTTATTTTTTCTAGTAGCAATCCAGATAAAAGGTCAAAATTTTATAAATTAGTCAAAAAAGAAGCAACTAAAATAGAGGAATTTGATTCAAAATCAGAACATGAAACATCACAAATAATTTCAAATAAATTCTGAAATTCAATAGATTTTAATTCAATTAACTTACTTCTAAAATATAAATGATGAAACTTAGAAAAATCACTTTCTGAAATTCAAAAACTTTTAATTACTAGAGAAAAGATAACTCAAGAAGATATTAAAAAATATGTAAAACCTGAACTAGAAGAATCAATATTTCAGCTAATAGATTCAATCATGAACTGTAATGTAGATCAAGCCAGTTCAAAATTAAAGATTATACTAGATGAAATCAATATCTATGCATTTTATAATAACCTACTTGCTAATCTTAGAACAAGTATTTATATATCTAAACTAAAAGAACTTAAAGTTCCT
>CALLPO010000118.1 GCA_938015605.1 uncultured Candidatus Altimarinota bacterium
ATGCAGAGATTTTATATAAAAGATTTAAAAATATCAGAGGATAATTTTGCACTGAGAGATGTGAATATTGTTTATCAATTGGTAAAAGTACTAAGAACAAGGATTTGAGATAATGTGGTTCTTTTTGATGGTGTAGAAAACATTGATTACTTGTGTGAAATTGTTGATTTCTCAAAGAAAGAGATTCAATTAAAATTTATCGAAAAAACTGAGAAATTTTCAGAACTAGAAATTGATATAAATTTAATTCAGGCTTTTCCAAATAAACTAGATAAGGTAGAATATATTTTACAAAAGTGAGTTGAGGTGTGAGTAAAAAGTTTTACTTTTTTTAGAAGCGAGCGAAGTCAAAAGCTTAATATATCTGCTAAGAAAAAAGAAAGACTAGAAAAGATTATTCTTGAGGCAGTTGAACAAAGTGGAAGAAACCTTATACCTACATTATCTCTTCTTGATAAGCAAGTAGAACTTGAAGCTGAAAGCAAAAAAAACAGTAATATTTTTCTACATACAAAGAATAATAATTCTCAATTAATCAAAGATTATATTTATATAAATCTTAATAAAAAAATAGAAAATATTAATATTTATGTGTGACCTGAATGATGATATTCTGAAACAGAAGTTTGAGAGTTTGAAGAAAAAAAGTTCACAAGAGTTCACTTGTGAAATAGAATTCTCAGAACTGAAACAGCTTGAGTTGTTAGTGCTTTTACACTTTGACAAATGCTGTAAAATTATATTTTAGCAAGTATTTTTTTAATTTCTTTTGAGTATTCAAGAGATTTTTTTTTCAAAGCATTTTCATTTATAAGATCAAAATCATGAACAAGTTTGTTTCTTAATTTATGTATTTCCCATACTCTATTTAGATTAATTATTTCTTGAGGTTCTTGTTTAAGAATTTCTCAGAATGTTCATGTGTATCATACTTCTTGAAGAATTTTGTGTAATAACTTATCTAAATCTATAATCTGTTCTTTTGGACTTTTGTTTACAAGAGTTCTTTTTAGTATTTTATGAAAGTATGCTTTTTTCTGAGTAGAAATTTTAGTAGATTTCTTTGAGAACTTAATTATTAGAAATAATCACAATAGCAGAGCTACTATTATTGTAATTATTAATATTGTATAAGTAGGCATTTTAGATATTATTAATAGTAATTATATTATTGATAATAAAGTTTTAGTGCTGTAAAGCAACTAAATTAATAAAATATTATATAAAACATGAAAATAGCTCTAGATCTCTGAGATAACAAAATTCCTGATTTTAAAAGAAAAATACTTCAAAATGTTGTAGTAGATAGATGATCTAAATATACAGTTGTTTGATGATTTGTAGAATCAAGAGAAGAAGTGAAAAAATTTATAAAAGCAATGTTGCAAGACAAATATTTCAGAAAGGCTACTCACAATACATATGCATATAGAATTCAACAAGAGAACTGAAGTATACTAGAATCCAAAAATGATGATTGAGAGACAGGTGCTTGAAATTGTGTTCTAAGAGAATTGCAAAGAGCAGATGCCGTGAATATAGTACTTGTAGTCACTCGATACTTCGGTTGAGTTAAATTACAAGCAGATAGATTTAAAAATGTAATAGATGCCAGTAAGATATTTCTTAAAGAATTAGATTAGATATTTACTTTTAATAATTATAATGTATTATTATATTAATTTACTATATAATTTAGAATAATAAATTGAAACAATTAATTTGATCACCTAAACCATACCCAATAACACCAATTTGACTCACTCAAAAGATCTGGGCTACTGGATTAATACAAGATTTAAATTCAAGACCAGTTATTAGAGTATGAGTATTGTCAGTATCTGTAATTGTATGATGATTTTATTGTTTAACAAATGGAAAATTAAGGGATATTATGTATTGAGAACCAGTAGCTAAAATTGATGATTGAGAAAGATATGTCAACATACCCAGTTTTAGTTATTTTGCAATAATGCCAGAATTAAGACTATGATATGAGACAACTAATGATAGTATAGTTAATACTAAGGTTCTTGTAAATGATACTGTAGCTGGTTGAATTTCTGACAATGAATTAGCACTTAAATATCAAAATGAAGTCAATAAACTTTAACTTTCTACTAAAAATTATATAATAAAGCTAATTATTTTTTAGTTTTTTTTTATGTGGAAAGTTTATATATTAGAATGCCATGATAATTCACTCTATACATGAATTACCACTGATTTAAAGAGAAGAGAAAGAGAACACAATTGAGAGCTTGTATGAGGAGCTAAATATACAAGAGTGAGACAGCCAGTGAAGCTTGTTTATTCAGAGGATTTAGAAAATAGAAGTGAAGCCAGTAAAAGAGAATGTGAAATAAAAAAACTAACAAGAATTAAAAAATTAGAATTAATTAATAACACATGAAAATAGTATATCTTATTCCACCAAGTGAAGGGAAAAAAGTAGAGAATAAATATAGTGAAGAAACACTAAGCTATGATTTTAAAAAACCAACTTCTATAGCAGAAAATGTAACAGAAAAAGATTTAAAATGCACTTGAAAAAGATTTGCTGAAGGTGTAGAATTAAATAAAAATATTAGCTCATCAGAAACTACTGAAGCTATTAATAGATACTCATGAGTTATGTTTAATGCTATTGATTATGCATGAATGAGTGATTCTTGAAAGAAATTCTTTGAAGAACATTTTCTAATTCTCTCTTGAATGTATGGAATTGTAAAACCTCTGGATAAAATTTGAAATTATAAACTTCCAATAGAATCTAAGTGATTATATGTGTTTTGGTGAACTCAAATTATTGAAGAATTAAATAAAATGTGAGTTGAAAAAGTAGTAAATCTTCTCCCAGACAGTTATGCAAAATTAATATATTGAAAAAATAAAACACAACAGAAAATATTTGATGAGTTAAGAGAATTTGAAATAGAAGACAAAATCTTTTATAATGAAGATTGAAAAAAAATGGCTCATGGAGTAAAAAAAGTAAAAGGAGAGCGGATTAAACAGTTGTGTGAGAAGGCTTAATGAAAGTTATAAAAATTATAATATTAAATATTAAATACTAAATATTAGATGCATCAATTAGAAAATATAGTTTTGAATTTTAGTAACATCATTTTCTACTGAAGTTACTTAGTTTTTCCTTTTTTACTATTTTGTATATTTCAATATAAAAACTGGAAAACTCTAAAAAATACTAAAAAAATAATACTGATAATTTTGACAATATTGAGTTTTCTTTTTATTCAAGCACGTTTTATTGAGCCTAATATTATAACTATACAAAATACAAAGATTTCTCTATGATTAGAAAAAAGTATAAAAATTGCACTTATTGCTGATTTACATTTATGAGTGTATGCAGATGAATACATTTTAGAAAAAACAGTCAATAAAATTAATGAAATCACTGATATAGATTATGTTTTGATTGCTTGAGACCTTACATTATTTGATGAAAAAAAAGATGAAAAATATATAGAGGAATTATTTAGTGCTATAAGAAATATTGAACCTCCAGTATATTGGGTATTATGAAATCATGATGTTCAAAAACCATGACCAGATGTTAGAAAGGAACTTATTAGTGTACTAGAGGATATATGAGTGCAGTTCTTAAATAATACTTCAGTCAAACTTTGAGAAGTAACCCTTCTATGACTCTGAAGTAACTGGTGATGAGAGGATGATGTTTCATTATTAGATAGCTTGAACGATGATGATAAAGTAATTGTCTTAACTCATAATCCAGACACAACCAGTAAATATATAAATTCTCATGCAGACATTACTCTCTCTTGACACACTCATGGATGACAAATAAAAATCCCATATTTATATAAAAAGGTTATACCAACTAAGTGAGAATTTGATGAATGATTAACACAAGAAAGATATACACAATTATTCATAACTTCATGAATATGAACAACATGATTACCTTTTAGATTTTTGAATCCGCCTGTTATTGATGTGTTAGAAATTAATTAAAAATTATGACCTTACAAGAGCAATTTCTCATTCAAGTTGAATATATTAAAGATAATTTAGATTCAGAGTCTGAATATCCTTTTAATTTGGATATAGTAAAAACATTAGATATGTTGTCTTTTCATAAAAATGTGACATTCATTACGTGAGAAAATTGAGCCTGAAAATCAACATTGATTGAAGCCATTGCAATTGGGTCTTGACTAAATGGTGAATGATGATCTAAGAATATACACTTTAGTACCGAGAACACTCATTCAGAGCTTCATAATCATCTGAGAATTGCTAAATGATATAAGCAACCAAAAGATTCATATTTTTTGAGAGCAGAATCATTTTATAATGTTGCTAGTGATATAGATAGAATTGCAAAAGATGATAAGATTATATTAGATTGATACGGGTGAAAGTCTCTTCATCATCAATCACACTGAGAATCATTCTTCTCACTCTTCACACAAAGGTTTTGATGAGAAGGGTTGTATATTCTAGATGAGCCTGAATCTGCTTTATCAATTCAAAAACAACTAGCATTTCTTGTGAGGCTTGATGATTTAGTAAAAGAAAATAGCCAATTTGTAATTGTTACACATTCCCCTATAATATTGTCTTATCCAAAGGCTAAAATATATGAGGCCACTCCTGAGTGATTTATTGAAAGAAAGTATTCAGAGTTAGAATGAGTGAATTTATATAAGGATTTTTTAAATAATCCTGAATATATGTGTAAGAAGTTGTGAATTGAATAAATCAATAATTAATTATTTGAAAAACTATGACTCTATTTTTATTATTCTTCTATAAGTTGATTCCTCTTTATGGAATGATTCTTTTATGATTCATTGCCTGAAAAAAGATGTGAGTACAAAAAGAATCAATAGCATCTCTACTGCTTTATATTATTGCTCCAGTTGTTATATTTTACTGAGTGTTTACTGTGGATTTAAATTGGGTTAATTTGAGTGTGCCATTTTTATTCTTTATTTTATGTTGTGCTATTTCATTATTATTTCTACTTATTGGGAAAAAGGTGCTTTGAAATGATTCTAGAAAAAATATTCTAGCATTTACTGCAGGAACGTGAAATACAGGATATTTTGGTTTACCAGTTGTATTTGCTATACTTTGAGAAGGAGCATTTAGTATTGCTGTTATGGCCATTCTTTGATTTGTATTATATGAAAATACTTTAGGTTTTTATCTTACAGCTAAATGAAATTACTCAACTAAAGAAAGTATTCAAAAAGTAATAAAGTTACCTATAATATATGCATTTGCATTGTGACTTCTATTGAATGTTCTAAATATAGATTTCTGACAAAGTCTTGATACTACAATTACTACATTCAAATGATGATATACACTTTTATGAATGATGATTATTTGAATGTGACTTGCTGGAATTTCTCTTAAAAATGTTGATTATAAGTTTATTAGTCTTACTGTTTTATCAAAGTTTATAATTTGGCCACTTGTAGTATTTTTTATTATATTTCTAGATAAAGCCTACTTTAATATATATAGTGAAATCTATGCAGTGTTAATAATAATGTCTATTGTCCCACTTGCAGCAAATACAGTAGCACTTGCTACAGAATTAAAAGTACATCCTGAAATGGCTTCTTTATCTGTTTTTCTTAGTACACTTATTGCACTATTTTATATACCTCTTTTTACAATTATTTTTAACTTATCAAATATATAAAAAATCATGCCTAAAAAAACACCAGAATACCTAAATTATTTTTTAGATGATTGTTTACAATGAGATAGACAGTTCACTAAGAAACACATGTTTGGAGGATATGCAGTGTACAAAAACTGAAAAGTTTTTAGTCTTTTTATTGAGGATGTTATTTATTTCAAAGTTGATGACAATAATAGAGGAGATTACGAAGAAAAGAATTCAAAACCTTTTAGTTATACA
>CALLPO010000119.1 GCA_938015605.1 uncultured Candidatus Altimarinota bacterium
ACTTCTCATACTCAAACTCATTCCAAATATATTTTTGTTCAAAAGCCATAGATTCATGGAGCAGCAAGCATTCAAGAGAATACTTTTTTTCATCATGCTCATCTATATCATTGCCCATTCATTCTTACTTCAGCCTCATAGTTTCACATAATGTATTTTGATTGATTTGGAAGTGGTGAATAGTATGCTGTAACTATAAAATATCAATCATTACTAGCAGCATTTGCTGTATTAGTTATAAACAAACTTGAAAATGTACTTATAAGTACAAGTATTACTGTTATTTTCTTAAACATTTATATTTACTTAGTATTAAATCTATAATTATTTTACTATATGAGAAAATTAAATACTAAAAAAAGCCTATTTAGATAGGCTTTTAAAATTGACTTATTGTATATTTCTTATTTAATATCTTCTCTGAGTAGATCATATAGATATTTTAGTTTTTCTTTAGTAGATTCTTTTTTTACTTTTTCTTGTAATGCAAGAACCTTTTTACTAAGTCTACTTTTTTGAGTTTTATGTTTTAATTGATTGTCTCAAAACTTTTTTTCTAGAGCCTCAATTAATGCTTTACTTATTTTCTCAACTTCTTTTTTCTGTTCAGGAGTGATTTTATATTTTTTTTCCACATCTGATGAAATTGTAACTTCAAATCTTTTATCTTCTATCTTTAATGCTTTTTCTTTATCTTGAACTTCAGTTTGAGTCTTTCTTCTATTTGATAAGAATATTTCAGGATGTTTCTCTTCTAACTTAGCAATTGTCTTAGTTCAAATGTATCAATGTCAAATACTTGTTCTAGTAGGGAGTATTTGAGTATTTATTTGAAAATCTACAATTGAATCTTTAAAGCTAGAATATTTTCAGTTAACCTTTCACGAATACAATTTTGCTTCTGTAAAAAGCAGTTGCATTTTTTCAATATTTTTATTACTTGATTGAGGTGTAATTTTAATTGCGAGACTATTTGAAGCTACAAATTTTGTTCAAGAGTATTCAATCGTATTTTCTGATTCTCTTGGCATTATTTTTCACTTCACTGTCTTCTTTCACCAATTAAGTGCTCTGGTTAATCATTCATCTCAGTATCACATCCATATATCTAATCTATCATATTCATGTCACCTTACTCAAGCTCTTACAATAGCTCATCACCTATCTTCAACTGTTCATACTCAAAGTCATTCAATTTCAATCTTAGTACCAAAACTATATGTTGATGGTGCGGCTATAAATCAAGGATGAACAGCAACTCATGATGCTCAATGAGTTCAGTTTCAATTTAATCTAATATCTCTAGCATAACTTCAGGTTGCATATCTTTTTTGTCATGGAAGTGGAGAATAATATGCTGAAACAACAAAATATGTTTCTGTTCATTCTAATCAACTATTTACAATCTTGACTTCAAATATTTTATTATATGTTGTTGTGAAATCATCTCAATACTTATTTTCTAATACTGAATATGTTTTTGGTCATATATATCATGCTGAATCCTCAGTTTTTGATGATATTATTTTATTTTGTATTTGAAAATCAATAATACTGTCTTTGATATCACTATATTTTCAAGTATCTTCTCATTTGTATATGTTAAGTTTTGAAAATAATGATTGTATTTTTTTTATGTCTGATGCATTCGAAGTTGGCTCAATATATTTAAAGGCTCATACAGTTTGTGTGAAAATATTTAAAAATAAAAAACCTATAAATGTAAAAAATAGTGCTGTATATCTTAAAAAACTTTTCCTCATTCATTAACTTAGAATATAAAACTTTTTGCATATCATTCAGTAATATATTATAATAATACATATTGAAGTATAAAAGTATCAGTGGGCAGAATTTTGCATATATTACATTTATTTATTTTTTTGCAAGTCATAATTATGGAGACACTCTTAAAATCACTAAAAAATTATTCTATTGATGATTGTTATGCTATAGAAGAGAATTCTAAAGAGTTTGCGAATCTTTCAATTATTTTTAATAAAATTGATAATAAAGAATTTTTTTTACCTCTAGTACTAGCAAGTTGAATAGTATTTTATAGCTTATCAAATGCATGAGATAAGTATTGGGAAAAAGTGTGAGAGAATATTGAATGTTTTAATTTTAAAAAGATTGATGATGTGTATTTGTTTTTTATTGATTTTCTTCCTAAACTTTGAATTAATGATAAAAGCATTTGAAAGAAAATTGTAAAGCTTAAAAAAATAAGAAGCTTCCTTGATGATTTGTATTTTAAACAAACATTCTATCATAAAAATATGTTACTCTTGAGTAAAAAAATTGCTGAATATTCTTGAACTCTCTTTGATGATTTAATAGTAACATATTCAGTGAGAATGTATGCTTATTGAGCTAGGATTCGTTTTAATAAACATATTGAATTTCCTCAAGAATTTCTTTTTGTTGTAAATAATGATTTTGACAGTTTATATAAAAGGTATGATGGTGAATTTGAAGGAGATTCACAAAAATTTTACTTAGAACTTTCTAAACAATTAAACATTGCCCCAATGCATCTTAAACTTCTTTTAATTAAAAAATTTGATGAGCTTATGAAGATGGATATCTGACAAATAAAAAACTAGCTTAGCTAGTTTTTTATTATTCTCATGCTCAAACCACAACTTTAGCTACTCTTAGTACTTTATCATCTAATAAGTATCCTTTTTCAAATTCATCACATATAATTCATTCTTCTTTTCCTGGAACTTGAGTCATAACGTCGTGCTTATTTGGATCAACTTCTTCTCAAGTAGACATAAATTCACTTACACCCATATCTTTTAAATCTTTCTTTAAACTTTTCTCAAGAGCTATAATTGCTTCAAATTGAGCTGTATTATGTTCTTCTTCAGGAGTGTTTTTTATCATTCTCTCAAGATCATCTACTCTTTTTAAAATAGGATTAATAATTTTTGATTTTATAAAGAAAACCATTTCATCTTTATCTCTACTAGTTCTTCTCTTGAAATTCTCATAATCTGCTTGAGATTTTAGAAGAGCATCTTTTAATTGTGCAACTTGTGGATTTTCTTCTCATTGAGCTTCTTCTACAAGTTCTTCATCTATTTCTCAATCCTCATTTTTCAGATTCTCAATTTCTACTTCCATTTCTTCCATCACTTCATTTTCTTCTATTTTTTCCTTCATATCATTTTCATTTTTAGTCATTTCTTTCTAATTATTTAAGTATTTTGTTTATTATATTAATAAATACTTTTTTTCAAGATAAAAATCTTTATTTTTTGATGTTTATTGATAAACTAAACACTAGTAATAACTATATTAACTTTATTTGTAAAAATATGAAAATAATTTCTTGGAATGTAAATGGTATAAGGGCAGTAGGGAAGAAGTGATTTAAAGAATTTATAGCATCAGAAAATGTAGATATTTTATGTATCCAAGAAACTAAAGCTTTTGAGGATCAATTTTTGAAAGATAAAAATTTAGGTGAGATAGAATGATATAAATATATATGGCATAAATGAACAAGAGCAGGGTATGCTTGAACTGCAATTTTTTATAAAAATGAAATTGAAGTAATTGATACAAAGAATGATTTTTGAGAAGTTGACCATTTTCATGATGATGGAAGAGTGACTGAATTAGAATTTAATTATACTGACTCAGATTGAAATAAGCATCATACAGTTTTATTAAACTGATATTTTCCAAATGGTTGAACTAGAGCAGACTGAACAGAAATGGTAAGCTATAAACTTGATTTTTATACCCACTTGATGGACTATACACGAAAACTAAAAGCTGAATGAAAAACCATGATTGTAACAGGAGATTACAATATTGTTCATACAGAAATTGATATAGCTAGACCAAAACAAAATGTTAATTCTATTTGATTCTTACCAATTGAAAGAGAAAAAATTTGAGCTTTCTTTGATGATTGAAACCTAGATGTATGGAGACATTTTTACCCTGATAGATTAGATGTATATTCACGGTGGAGTTATAGAGCTTGATCGAGACCACGTAATGTTTGATGGAGAATTGATTATTTTGTTGTAAATAAGGATTTTATAAAAAATGTTAAATGAATAGATTATATGAATGATGTAATGTGAAGTGATCACTGTCCTGTAAAACTTGAACTTAAATAATATAATGGAAATTGATTATAAAATATTCCTTTGAATAATAACTATATTAATGGTATTTTATGGTTATTTTGCATATATTAGAGATATTTTAAAATGAAAAACTAAACCCCATTTATTTAGTTGGATTATATTTGTAATTCTTGATGTTATCTCAGTTTTAGTTCAATATAATGCTTGAGCATGACCATGAGTATGGTGAACTGTAGCAACTACATTAGTTGCAGCTACTGTTATGATTCTTGCATTAAAATATTGAGAAAAACATATAAAAACAAGTGATATTATTTCTTTTATACTAGCTATAATAACAGTAATATTATATACTCAAGTATCTGATCCAACATATTCAATGATATTTGTATTAATTATTATTACTTTAGCATTCTATCCAACAGTAAGGAAGAGCTATAATAAACCATCTGAAGAGACACTTATAATGTACATATTTGCATGAATAAGGTCGTTTATTTGAATATTTGCAACTACTAGTATTTCTTTTCTTACAATTTGACTACCTGTATATGTAGTATTAATAAATACACTTTTTATCTGAATGGTTCTATTTAGAAAAAAAACATTAAAATTACAATAATATGAACAAATTTGAACAGACATTTTTTCAAAAATATGTTCCTGAATGACAGTCTATTAAATGAGTTATTCATGAACATTGGATAAAGATAGTTGATAACCTTTTGGTGCGGTTAGGGCTTTTTACATTTATTCCTAGTTTTTTGTACTATTATTCTGCATGGATTCAAAACTATATTAGTTTTGTATATTTTGAAGTTTATTTAATTTTAATTTTTCTGAAGTTGATATATGATGTTTTCAACTGGTATAATGATGTATGGATTATCACAGAGAAGTGAGTTATTGATCTTGATTGGGCACTGCTAAAAACAAGCTCATCTAGTATAAAATACGAAAATATTGAAGGAATCTGAGTAGAACAAGCTGGTCTTTGGGATAAGCTTTTAAATAAATGAGATGTTGTTATCCATAAGATATGAGAGGATGAATTTAGGTTAGAAGATGCTAAAATACCCTATGAAGCACTTGATGAAATTGAGAGAATTAGTAAAGAGAGTCAGCAAGCATGAGAAGATGAAGAAAAAGATAAGTTTGATTTAATTATGGAAGCATTGTGATGAGTTGTTGAAGATTATTTAGATAGAAAATGAATTGAAGGTTCATCAGTTTTAAAACAAAAAAGACTTCCTAAACACAGAGAATATCTTGATAAGGAGGTCGTATTTGATGAAGATGCTATCGATTTGAGGTAATTGAAAGTAGAGTCTTTTCTATTTCAAATTGAAAATCTTCTTCTGTGGTTCAAAGGAGTTTTCAGGACTTCATTTTTTTATCAAGATTTACTAGAGATATGTAGAGTTTTTCTAAGTTTGAATGTTTAATTCGAGGATTTTTAGTTACTAAAAACCCTCTATTTCATAGATTTAAGCTGCTCGTGATTTGTTGAGTAGGAACTTTAAGTTCTTTTAGTTTAGATATATAAATACTTGTTCTAAGATTAGCAAGTAGGTTATTATAAAATGCATAGATATTGATTTCATCTAGTATAATCTTTAATTTTGAACTGGCTTGATCTACATTACAGTTCAT
>CALLPO010000120.1 GCA_938015605.1 uncultured Candidatus Altimarinota bacterium
CTTTTTTAAGTATATCTAATTCCATTTGATATATAGGAAATTTTTCTCAACTCACAGGACATATTTTTTCTTTTATTATTTCTGGCATAGATATTGGCTATAAAATATAACTTTATATTAGTTACTGTATTTACTTCTTGACTTTTTACAATATTAGATGTATAAATGATGTGAACTATATTTTCACAACAGAATTATGGCAATAAATTTGATATCAAAACTCCTTAAAAATTTCGGTCTAAATTCTAAGGAATCAGAAATTTTTATATTTCTTTATAAGATATGACCAAGTGTAGCTTCAACTATAGCTAATGCAATTTGAGAAGAAAGAACAAATACTTACAAAACATTACAAAAACTTACTTCTGAATGAATAATTTCTGAAATTACTAAAAAATCAGTGAAACACTTTTATATTAGTGATAAGAATATTTTTTCTAACAAACTTGATAATGAGACCAGAGAAATTGAATTAAAGAAAAAAAGCATTATTACACTTAATACTGAACTTGAAAAAATCAGTCCTGAAAAATCATATATCCCCTCTATAAGGTTTTTTGAATGAAAGCTCTCTATGAAAGATTTTTTTAGAGATATATTAAATATGGTAGAAAAAGAAAAACTTTTAGAAATAAAGATGTTTGCATCAAATACTTTTGAAGAAAAGGCCTCATCACATAACATTTTTAGTGATTATGCAGCTTGATTTTTAGAAGAACTTAATAGTAAAAATATTTGAGTAGAGACGTATCTTTGAAACTGAGTTTTGATGCTTGAGAGTCTTTCACAAACTTATCAGCTTGATAATTTAAAAGAACTCCCAGCTGGGAGTTCTTCGGTACAAATTTTTGTCTTTTGAAAATTTATTTATATTGCTATTTTTAAGGAAATACCTTTCTGAATCAAAGTTGAGAGCAGAGAGCTAGCTAGTATTATGAGTTTTTTGTTTAAAGAAGCTTATAGTTAGGTTTTATTGTAATCAATAAATTAGATATCAAATATAAGAAAAATATAATGCTAGAAGAATAAATCATTCACCTTTAGCAATTGTGTATTTTTTAGAACCAATGTACAGAAAAAAGCTTACTAAGATAACCACAAATATATTAAAATAAGCATCAATATGTACTCCTTCATATGCTTTCAATGGCACTAATGTTCAAGTAGCTCATAGTATCCATAATGAGTTAAAAATATTTGATCAAATAATTCAACCAATAGCCATATCAGTATTCTTTTTTAGTGCTGCTGCTATACTTGAAGCTAATTCTGGTAAACTTGTTCAAATAGCAATAATTGTTACTCAGATGAATGAATTAGGTATTCAGAATGTTTGAGCTATACTAACTGCTCAATCAACAATAAGTTTTCATCAAATTACAAGAGCAGTAAGTCCACCAACAGTAAAAGCTATCGATTTCCATTTCGGAAGTTCATTAATTTTCTCTTCTGGAGGATTTTTAATTTTCTCTATAAGTGTTTTTTTCTTAGGTGCTGTTGCTTGTCTAAAAATATAGTATAAAAATATACAAAAAAACATCATAAGTATAAGTGCATCTGGTCTTGTTATAGTCATTTCAGGTTCATATATAACTAGAAGAAGGAAAAGTATACAACTAGCTAGCATAAAAGGTATTTCTTTGAAAAAAGTATCTTTAGGTGCTACTATGGGATACACAAAAGCTGTTGTTCATAGGATAAGTAATAAATTTGAAATATTACTTCAAATTACATTAGATATTGCTAGGTCAGCGTTTCAATCAAAGGCAGACATCATGCTTGTTACAAGTTCAGGTGCACTTGTTCAAAAGGCTATAACTGTCAGTCATATAACTAGATTTGATATTCAAAAATTTTTTGCTAGAGAGCTTGCTCACTCAACCATATAGTCTGCTCATTTAATTAAAAGAGCAAATCATGCAATAATAAATATATAGTCCATTTGTAGTAATTAATAGTATTTGATAAAATTGTATTCAAAAAAAAATATAATCAATTTTGATTATATTTTTTTTATTTCTGCTAGTATTTTTCTATCAATAAGTTTTTCAAGTAAACCATAGTTTTTATTTTTGATTTCTTCCCTAACTCTTGTACTTGATATAAAAATATCTTCTCATTCATGATTTATTACAAGTACTTCTCTATTGATTTCAGTATATTTAATTGTTTTATATTCTAGTAAGCTTTTATGCTGTTGAATTGTTTGAATGGCATAATCATTTTCTATATCTCAACAGTAAAATGTCAGTTCTTCAACTTTATGTTTAAAATCTTGGTTTCATATTTCAATTTCATCTGTGTTAATTTTTTTTCATCATAATAATCTTCTAAGTGTAGCTTCTAAATATTCCTTTCAAGTTTCTTGGATGAGGTTATCAAGATTACTTACCCATGTGGTTTCAGAATCATTGTCTTCTAATAATAGGACCTTATTTCTTGTTTTTTTCTTCAAAAAAATTTTTAAGAACATAAGTCTTTGTTCATCAGTAAATGGATTTCTGTTATCATTTTTCATTCAACTACTTCAAAGGATGATAAATGTTAAATCATTATCATCTAAACTTTTTTCAATAATTTTTTGATGTCACAAATGTAGGGGCTGCATTCTTCATATTATAATTCAAAGATTCATTGTTATTTTACTCAAAAGTTAAGTTTTATTCTATCAAGCCAGTGAATTCTTGGCAGTGGGAGTCAATGTTTTACAAGAAAATCATATTCCATTTGCACTATTTTATAATAATTTCATTTTTTATCAATAATTACTTACTACACTATATATTTTTTTATTGATATATCAATATAGAGCCAATTATATGTATATACTTAATGATATTTTACATCAACAATAATAAGTGGTACTATATCCTTATATTAGTTTAATAATAAAGTATAACATGTGAGCTGAAAAATGATTTAGTATGAGGCCAGCATTACCTAATGAAGAAAAATGCATTGTAGATCTTTGACAAAAAGATACATGTAAAGTTCCAAGTAAGAAATTAGAAGTATTAAATAATTCATCAAAAAATGAATTAACAATGCTTTCAGAAGAAGTTGAAGTTAAAGATAATAAAGTTAAAGATAAAAAAGTTAAAAGTATAAAATTCTCTGAGATTTTAGGTGTAGACATTGCAGGTAAAGCAATAATACTAAAAGCACAACCTAAAGAGTGAGTTACATCTCTTATAGAAAGGTCATGATTAAGTAAACATTTAACTTATACTGATATTAACAGTATTGGTATTGCATTAGCTGATAAAATATGAAATAATTGAGATATACAAATAAATGACTCTATTAAAATCTCTTGGAAACTTTTCTCTAACAATACTTTAAAAATTAGTTTGTTAAATCCTAGGATGTCTAGGTCTGTAAGATTAGAATATTCAATTATTTGACAACTAAAATAATAACTGTTAAAATTAATATGTATTTTAAATAATAACTAATAAAAATATGTGAGCAGATCCAAGAATGCCATGAGGGGTTGATAAAACTGATCATACTGTTGATCAAAGTATTACATGACAAATCCAAGAAGGTAATAGTATTAATGATACTGAAGAAGCATTAAATGCTGTAAAGTTAACTCAATCAGAATTGAATGAGCTTAAAACAAATGAGTTAAATAGAGTAATTGAAAGTTATACTAATAATGATATTACTGGTTGAAAAGAAAATGTAGAAGGTTGGACTGTGAAAATGTCTTCTGATGGTTTTATTAAAAGGCCATATAATGAAATTAGAAATGAAATTTTTAAAAGAGGTTGAGTAAATACTAATCCTACACATTTAATTAATGAGCAACAAATAGGTTCTGCTCTACAATTTCCTGCATGAACAGTATTTAAATCTATTGTATTTGAAGATACATATCAAAATTGATCAATTGATTTTATAATGGAAGTTGAATACCCTCAAGGTAAAGAAGGGATATTTCAAGTAATTCTTATTAATATGGACCAAGATCAATAGAGAAATAAAAAAATGCCAAATGGCATTTTTTTTATTTCTCTACATTTTTTCTCAACAATGCCTACAGTAGTTATTGTCCTTTAAATTATTAGCTCAACATGAGTTACATGATGTGTCTCTTTTTTTATATTGAATCATTTTAGTTGACTCAAGAAAGATTAATACTGTGAGTGAAGAAAGGATGGCTATAACTATTGGTCAGAGAAACATGAGAAATCAACCAAAAATTTTACCTCATAGACTATGTGGAATCATGTCTCAATATCATACAGTTGTCATTGTAACTACAGCCCACCAGATAGTAGAAGGAATTGATGTAAAGTCAGTATTTCAAGAAAAAGTAGATTCAAAAAAGTATATTATAGTTGAGAATGATATAAGGATGATTCATATAATTACAATTCATGCAGTATATTCAACTTTGTGTGAATTAATTCATCTAAAAAGCTTTACTAAAATTGGAATTCTCTGAAATAATTCAAAAATTTTGAATAATCTAAAGATTCTAAATATTGCTAAAATAGCATAGTTCCCTATTCAAAATATAATTGTAATTATGAAAAATGGAAGGAAAGATAATAAATCTAGTATATTCATAGGTCTGTAGAAGAAGCTTGATTTCTTATCTGACCTTATGTATCTATAAATATATTCTATTCAAAATAATGATGAAATAATTAAATCAGCAATAAAAATTTGATAAAGAAATTCTTTCCCATTATTTCACATACTTTCAAACATTACCAAAACAATTGAAAGTATTATAAGTATAACTATAAAGAAGTTAGCTATCTTTCATATTTTAGTTTCTGTATGTTCAAAAAGTGTATTTTTGTCTGTATCATCAATGATAAATTCCTTATCTTTTCTTTTTTTGAATAAATCTAGTAAATGTATCATAATCTGGTATTAATTATTTAATCCTGTTTCCTATGTATCAGACCAAAAATCTTAAATGTTCAGATTTAAGCACTTGAGCAGAAATAAGGCATTCATCAATAAGTTTTTTAAGTTCAGCTTTAGTTTGAGATAAACCTATAAAATGTACAAATCATTTTTGTTCTCAACCGACACTCTTCCCTGTTTCTTCTGCTGTTCATTCAACATCAAGTAAATCATCTTTAATTTGGAAAGCTAGTCAGAGTTTTTCTCAAAAAGCTGACAGTTTGTGAATTTGAGAAATTTTTCAGCTAACAAGTATTCATCCTTGAACAGAAGCCTTAATAAGTGCTCAGGTTTTTTTGTTATGAAGTTTGATAAGGTCTCACATTGCTAACTTATCAGTGTTATATTCAAAATATAAATCATCAACCTGTCATCAAATCATTCAGTGGAAACTTACAGCTCTTGAAAGTAAGTTAGAAAGTTTAACTGATAGAATTGGATCTGTGATTTCAGAAATAATTTCGAATGATAATGAATTTAACACATCTCATACCAAAACTCATTGATATTCTCAAAATTTTTTCCAAGTAGTTGGTTGACCTCTTCTTAGAATATCATTATCCATACATGGAAGATCATCATGTACAAGGGAGTATGCATGCATGAATTCCAGTGATAAACAATACCTAGTTATATTCAATAATTCTCAAGTGTTTGTTTGTTCTTTAATTAAAGAATCAAGTGACTGATTATTAAGAGTAAGGTAAAATTCTAATGCAAGAATTGATCTAATTTTTTTTCATCATTTCATAGAATATAGAATTGCTTCTTTAAAATCTACTAATCATTGATTAGATTGTTTATTCCCTAAATATTCTTCTAAATAGTTAGTGATATTTTTTTCTATAAAGCTTTTATATTCATTGTACCAAAGAGGAAGCATAACTTAATATTTATGTTTTATTAATTAAATCTTATCTAATAAAAAAAATATTACAAAGATTATTTTCAGAAATTTCTTTTAGAATTATCAAAAGTATTAATAACTTTATCAAGTTCTTTTTCATCAAAACCAGGCCATCATTCTTGGGTATAATAATATTCGCTATAATCACTATCATATAGTAGAAATCATGAATGTCTTATATCTCAGCCTGTTCTTACTATTACATCAGGTAATGGCAGTTTTACAGTATCTAAATAGTTTCTAAAAGTTTTAGGTTGTAGACTTTCAACAAGTTCTTCAAAATTATGTTTATCTTTATTTTCTAAGATAAATTTCTTGATTCATCTAATTATTTCATCTTGTCATCAATAGATTAAAGCAAGAGTCAAAACAATTCATTCATTGTTTTGTGTCTTTTCTATAACTCAATTGAGTATTTTTTGAGAATCATCTGGTAATTTTGTTGTATCTCAAATAACTTGAAATTTTAGTCACTGTTCAATCATTTCTGCTAAATATTTTTCAATACTATTTACCAATTTGATAATTCCTTCTACCTCATCTCATCACCTTTTTTGTAAATTTTCTGTTGATAGAGCCCATAGAGTTAAATATTTAATTCATTTTTTATCACACAATTTAGTGATTTTTTTAGCATTATCAGCTCATGCCTTATGCCCAGCAAAAACAGGTAGAAATTTACTTTTTGCCCATCTTCTGTTTCAGTCCATGATTATTGCTAAGTGATTTATCATTTTTTGATTTTAATTTAGTAATATGGTATCCTTTACTATATATTATATAATTCAATATTTATGTGAGCAAAAGAAAATATTTGAGGTTTGTGAGAATATCTTACAGATTGAAAGCCTTCTAACTATAATTTACCATGGGAGGTATTAAAAGAAATGTTTAGAAAAGAATTTCAACCAACCAAAGAAGAAGAAATGCAACAAACTCTTGTTGATTTTCAAAATGCATTAATTGATGCTGAAGCAGATTTAGCAAAAAAAATTCATATAATTACACAAACAGTAAGTTATAAAAAGATTAAAACAAATATAGCTAATCATAGAATTAGAACAATTGCTCTGCTTGATATTTCTAGAGAATGAATGGCTGAACAACTTAAATATCAAGACAATTTACTTAAATCAGCACAAAAGATGAGACAAAATATAGTGTTTGATGATTAATATCTAATTGGTAACTAAACTACTATTTTATCTTCAGGGTTAAATGCTTTCTTTTCAATAATAGAAAGCTTTTTATTTTTGTTTATTTCGTAGAGTAATGGAGAAGCTACAAATATTGATGAATAAGTACCAATAATTGTACCAAATATCATTACAAGTACAAATCCACTGATTGATTCAGGTCAAGCAAATAGTATAGTTATAAGTACAAAGAGTAGTGTTAAACTTGTATATAAACTTCTTCTAATACTTTCGTTAACAGACATATCTATAATTGTTTTGAGTTGTTTATTTTCTTTTGCTCAAGCTTCTAGATTTGATCTAATTCTATCAAATATTACAATGGTATCATTTATTGAATATCAAAGTATTGTTAATAATGCTGTAATAAAGAAAGTATCAATTTTAAATTCTGGAAAAAAGTTTGATGCAAGTATATAAAATCAAGAAGCAATAACTACATCATGAAATAGTGTTATAATAACTATTGCAGCAAATGAAACTGAGCTTATTCAACTTACTACTCAACTAAATGTCCATGCAACATAGAGAGCAATTCATATAATTGCTATTATAAGTGTTATTATCGCTGTATTTTTAATATAATCTCAAAAGCTTTTTCAAATATTTGTATAACTACTTTCTTGCACTGTTGAATCACTAGATTGTAGAATAGCTAAAGTTTTTTCTCTAAACGATTCTTTAAGTTCTGATAATTTCACATCATCTATACTTGAATCAAATCACACTACTATACTTATGATATTTTCACCTGTAACCTTGTAAGCATTTGTTGCATTAATTACTGGCTTTCAATCTAATAAAACTGCCTGAGCTTCATTTGATATTTCTTCTTTTATGTTATTAATATTTAATTCTTTATATGTATACTCTGACTGGGTTCATCAAGTCATATCTATTCATAAGTTTAGATTTCAAAAGAAAATCATGACTAAAGAAAGTAAGAATAGTATTACAGAAACTATTAAAAAAGGTTTTCTGTTTTTTATAATTTTTAATTTCATATTTTAGGTGGTTAATTATCTTTAATATGGCGAATATTATGATAAAAAAAGAAAAAATCAAGAAAAGTTGTAATTTTATGTTTTTTTAAGATAATATTGCAAATTAACACAATAATAATGAGGAAAAAAATACTAAAACATTTAGTTGATATTATAATGAAATTTTTAATTATATTATCAATTTGAATTGCTATTCTGGCTTTATTTAAACCAGAACTTATAAAAGATTGACTTGAATGGGTAAAACAAACTGTAGATTATTTATGAAATTGGAACTATCTTATAGTTTTTATAAGTAGTCTTATTGAAAGTTTTCCTGTTCTTTGAGTTGTTATACCAGGTCAAAATATACTTTTAGCTGTATGAGGTTTTTTTGCAGAAAAAAGTCATAATACACTATATTTAGTTGTCCTTATTACATCAGTTTGAGCAATAATTTGAAACTACATTGGTTTTTTCTTATGAAAAATATATTGAGATAATTTTTTTAAAAAATATGGGTTATGGTTTTGAATTTGAGAGACTGAACTAAGGTATTTAGAAAAAGGAATTAATAAATGGTGACCTTGGTGAATTGCATTGTGAAAATTTCATTGACTAACAAGAGCCTTTCTCCCCTTTATAGCTTGAACTATGGGAATGAAATCAAGAGTATTTTGGATATATAACATCATTTGATCAATTATTCGGTCTGTTGTTATGATAATTCTTTGAGTATTATTTGCTGAATACTATGAACAAGTAATAGACAACTTCTGAAAAATAATGATTTGAATCATGGTGTTAACTTGATTATATATTTGGAAGTTTAAAAAAACTGAATTTAAACAATTTATGAAAGAAAAGAATGAAGAGATGGATAGAAAATTATGACAAAAAAAATAAGTAGTTGCAACTTAATAATAATTTATAAATATTTTTATGATAGAAATCTATGATGCATTAATAAATTCACTATCTAACGATCCATTTGGTCAAGGTATGGGTATTGTTGCTTTTGTAATAACTATGTATGCTTTTTGACTCTGTAAGGATAAGCAATTCATCTTTGTAATGATGGGGGCAAGTTTGTTTTGGGGATTCCATTTTGCTCTAATTTGAGCATTAGCAGCTGCATGAGTTCAGTTATTTGATATTGTTAAAAATTCACTTGCACTTAAGTATGAAAAAAGCTTAAAAATTTCTCTCTTTTTGGTAGTCTGTTATTTAGTAATAGGGTTTTTTACTTATAAAGACTCTTATTCCTTACTTCCTATTTTAACATCTGTAGTATCTATATTTTTAGTATTTTATGTAAGAGGAGTATGGTTAAATATTGGTTATTTATGAATAATAGTTTGTTGGTTTGGATATAATCTACACAATTGATCAATAGGATGAATGCTTTCAGATGTAGTACTATTTTTTGTCTGAATTGCTTGAATTATAAGAATACTAATTACTGATAAGAAAGATAAATGAAAACAATAGGAATCATTACAGCAATGAAAGAAGAAGCTGATTTAATTATAGAAAAATACAACCTTGAATTACTAAACACAAAATGAACAATTAGTATTTTTTGTTGAGAAAGTAATGATATAAAAATAGTTCTTGTTTTATGATGAATTTGAAAGATTCAATCTGCTTATGCTACAACTCATCTTTTAGAAAATTATAAGATAGATTTTTTAATTAATATTTGAATTGCTTGAAATATTTCAAAAGATCTAGTCAATATTTGAGATGTAATTCTCCCTTCCAGTTTCATTCAACATGACATCTATCTTCCTTTTCCATGAGAACATCTTAATTATGCTAAAGCTGAAATAAATATAGCTAACACTTTTAAATTAGAAAAAGACTTCTCATTTGCTATACACAATAACTTAAAATGTCTAACTTGAGATCAATTTATAGATGATGAAATAATTATTAATAAACTTATTGCTGATTATAATTGAAATTTGGTTGAGATGGAAGCCTATTCAATACTCAGTATTGCTAGGAACTATAATTTACTAGAAAAAACTATAGTAATTAAATGAATTTCTGATTGAGCAAACAATGAGGCAATTGATGCTCATATGTCTAATCTAGAAGTTGCTATGATGAATTCTATTACTGTCTTAGATGAAGTTATTTTACAACTTAAATAATTAGTATGGATTTAAATAAATATATTAGAGATGTTGAAAATTTTCCTATTGAGTGAATAACTTTTAAGGATATTACTCCCCTTCTAGAAAATCCTGAAAGTTTTAAATATACAATAGATCAAATGGCTAAAAATATTTGAGATGTGGATAAAATTGTTTGATTAGATGCAAGAGGTTTCTTACTTGCATGAGCGCTAGCTTACAATTTAAAGAAACCATTAGTAATCATTAGAAAGTCCTGAAAACTTCCTTATGAAACAATTACTGAAAAATATAGTTTAGAATACTGAGACAATAGTTTCGACATCCACAAAGACTCAATTAAATCTTGAGACAAGGTTGCAATAATTGATGATTTATTAGCAACTGGATGAACAGCAAAAGCTGCTATTAATTTAATTGAAAAACTTTGATGAGAAATAACTAGTTTAGAATTTATTGTTGAACTTTGATTTTTAAATTGAGGTGATAATATCAGTAAGTACACTAAAAATTCTTTAATTACTTATTAAATACTGGTTTTATATATAAAATTATGTTATACTAGTTTAATATAATTATAATTAATTTAGATAAATATGTGAGCTAAATGAATTTTAAGGGCTTTATTTGAAGACCCAATTACATCACTTCCATTATCTTGATTAATTCTTAATGAAAAACCTGAAATTATACTTCAAATGCTCTTAGAAACAAAAGACAGTTGAACAAATCAAGATGGAGGATTTGGAATTTTACTTGATGAAGCAATTGTTGAGTATACTGAGAAAGTATGAACAGTTAAATTTCTTGAAATTAAATCATTGGTTGATAGAAATAAATCAATTATAAAATTTCTACTAGGGCTATGACATAAATAGCCTAATTAAAATTTGGAATTACATAAAAGTTATATACTATTGCACAAAATATTATATAACTTTTTTTGATGAAAAAAATACTAGCAGAATGATTGGTTAAAAAACTTGAAGAAATACATACTAAAGATGAATTAAAGGTTATTGATGCAGGTTTTAAAACTGAAAAAAGAAAACCTACATTTAGAATAAATACTCTAAAAGCAAATAAAGATAAGACTATTGAAAATCTTATAGAGAACGGACTAAAAATTTCAAAGGTTTCATATCTAGATAATGCATTTACTCTTGATGAGTGAACAGAGAAAGATCTATGGAATACTTGAGCTTTTAAGGCTGGGTATATTTATATGCAAGGTATTTCAAGTATGATTCCACCTTTACTTTTTGATTTTGATGAAGATTCTTCTAAGACTAAACTTCTAGATGTTACTGCTGCTCCTTGATCAAAAACAAGTCAATTAAGTATGTTAATGAATAATAAAGGACAAATTATTGCATGCGATAACAATGAAATTAGAGTCGATAAACTAAAATTTACTATCAAAAGACAAGGTTGTACTAATGTTTGAGTTGTGAAGAAAAATGCTGTTAATCTTGCAAAAGAATTAAAGCATCAATTTGAAGCTGCTCCTGAAGAATATTTTGATAAGATTCTTTTTGATGCTCCTTGTTCAGCTGAGTGAAGAATGAATCTAAACATTGAAAAAACACACGCTTATTGGAAAGAAGCTATTCCTAAAAGAAATTACAAGCTTCAAAAGGATATTATTTCAAATGCTATCACAATGTTAAAACCAGGTTGAGAACTAGTTTATTCAACTTGTACGCTCTCTCCTGAAGAAAATGAAGGATTGGTACATTTTGTACTCTCAATGTTTCCTGAGATAGAATTGGTTGATCTTTCAACTAATAAAATACTTAAAAAATTAAAAACAAAGAAGTGACTTAAATTTTATTGAAAAAATCCTTACAGAAAAGATATTATTAATACTGTAAGAATTCTTCCAACTTCTGAATATGAAGGTTTTTATGTAGCTAAATTTATCAAAAAAGCTGTTTAATCAATGACTAAAAAGGAAAAAATTGAACTGTTTAAAAACACTTTATTTGAACTTTATCCTGATGCAATAACGGATCTTCAATATGATAATGAATTTCAGCTTCTTATTGCAATACTTATGTCAGCTCAAACTACTGATAAACAAGTAAATAAAGTGAATAGAAATTTTTTTCATCATCTAAAAACTCCTCAAGATTGAATTGATATGTGAGTTGAAGAAATCAAGGATTTTATTGATTCAATTTCATTCTATAATAACAAGGCAGAAAATATTTATAAAACATGTTTACTTCTTAGAGATACATACAATAATACAATACCTCATGATGTAAAAGAACTTCAAAAACTTCATTGAGTATGAGTAAAAACTGCTAAAGTATTTCTTGCAGTAATTGATGATGCACCTTTTTTGTGAGTGGATACTCATGTGCACAGAGTACTTAATAGAGTTTGATTTGTAAACACAAAGACTCCTCTTCAAACTGATAAAATAGCTGATAAGATT
>CALLPO010000121.1 GCA_938015605.1 uncultured Candidatus Altimarinota bacterium
TAGATTCTGGTTTTAAACAAGCTCTTAAAAACAAGCTTGAAATTCAAAACTATGCTAAACTCAAAAATACTCAGAACAAAAAGATAAATATTGCAGAGAAATGAACAATGTCTTTCAAAAAAGATGCTAAAAGCATCTTTGAAAAGCCTAAATTTAATTTTTTTAAGCTCTTAGCTCCTGTTTTTGTGTGATGTTTTGCTATGTTTTGATTTTTTCACTTTTTTGGTGAAAGCTTGTTTGATGTAAAAAAATGAGGTAATCTAGAATATGCTCCTGTTAAGATTCAAGAAAAAAGCTTGAATAATAATACAAAAATGGATGCTTGAATGATGGAGGGAGTAAGTAATATACAAATGGATTCTCAACCAGATAGTATCAAAAAAGAATCTATACAAATAGATGAGGTTGCAGATATTATAGATACAGATGTAAATGCTGAGGATACTAATCAACAGACTATAAATACAGAAGTGAAAAATTCTATTGCAGAGAAAATCAAAAAGAGAAATGCTGAGAAAGTTGTAGAAAGAGAAGTTCAAAAAGTAAAAATTGAAGATGATTTCACAAAAAATCTTATTAATGAAATGAAAGTAAATGAGGAAAAAGACTTACAAGAAGCTTCTGTAATAGGTGAAGGAGCAGCTGAAGGATCAATACAAGCACAAGAAACAACTTCTGTCAAAGCATTAGATGATTCTGTACTTGAAAATCAAGAAGTCAGTGATACAGAAAGTGTTATGTCAGAGGATTCAAGTGTAAATACAGAGATAATAGATGTATTGTGAGATGAAACTGAAGATCTAGAGGGGATAATGATGGAATCTGATTCTATTGACTCAATGTGAGCAAGTTTGATGCCATTAGAAGAATCATTAGATGATAATATTGAAGTTGAAAAGAGTACATTTGAATTATTCTGTGAAGAGAAGTGATGAATTATAAAAAACAATATTTGTACTTACTGAGAATTAACTTGTAGTGAAGAAGATTTTAAAAATAATATTTGTAAATAAAATTAAAAAAAATCTGAATATTCAGATTTTTTTAGAATTTAATTTTAACAATAGTCCCACTCTTCACATTATCTTTTATACTCACTTTCCATTTATATATTTCAGATATCTTCTTAACAAGTGATAATCCAATACCAAAACCTTCTCATCACCTAGAAGAATCAGCTTGATAAAATCTATCCCATATTTTACTCTTATCAGAGTCATTTATTCATACTCAACTATCTGCAATTGAGAGTTCACCTTTTGAATATACTATCCTAATTTTTCATCCTTCTACATTGTATTTGATTGCGTTTCCAACAAGGTTTGATATGAACATATAAAGATAGTCTTTATGTGCTGAAACAATAACATCATTTTTTATTCTTATCCTACAATCAATATTCTTATCTGTGATTTTTGATTTATAATCCTCAACAATTTCTTCAACAACATCTTTTAACAGAATCTTCTCAGTTACTTTGAGTGAATCAATATCAGTGAGTTGAATAAGTGAATTGATTAATGAGTTTAGTTTCTTAAGTTCAGTTCTGTTTTCAGTGTTCATTTCTTTGTCATATGTTTTCATATCATCAACCAGTTGAAGATTAGAATCAATAACAGCTAGGGGAGTTTTAAGCTCATGCCCAGCATTATGAACAAAATTTTTCATATCCTCAATATTCTCTTCAACAGGGATAAAGGTTTTATTTACAAAACTTCTTCAAATAACATAGATCAAACCTGATAAGAGAGAACCAAGTACAAGAAATAAAAGCAAATCAGCAAGATAATCTCACAGAGTATATTTGATTTTCTGAAACATAACTAGGGTGTATTTTTCTTGAAAAGGAATTTTGGTTATAAGGAAATCATTTTTTACTTTTACTTTAGAAAATGATTCTAGTTTAACAGTTTCTTCAAGGAAATTATCACCAATTTCAACTTTGATATTGTGTGAAAGAATTTCATTTTTTTGGTTAACAAGGATAAAATTTATTCCTCATCTCCCAAGAAGGCTGCTCTCTTCTTTAGGTCTTTGTCATCTAATTCTTGGATCAGTTCTTCTCATCTCTTGAAATTCTAACAATGACTTTAATTTAATATTATCATTGTTAATTCATTGTGTAATTCTAGCAAAACTATATTTTTCTCCAGTATAACTTTTAACATATTTTGTACTAAAAAATACCACTCAAAAAGACAAAACCAGTACAAATACTATAATAGTAAAAGTAAGAGTCAGTTTATTTTTTGTGTTTTGTATGTTAGACATATTACTATCTTATTAAGAATCAGTATCATTTTTTTGTTTCTATAAGTTCTTTTCAGAGCTTTTTTCTTAGGTATCCAATGTAAACATCTATAGTTTTACTAAACATAAAGTCTCAATCAAATTCCCCCCAAACGGTTTCATAGATTTCTTTTCTAGAAAGGGCCATTCATTTATTTTGAACCAAATATTTAAAGAGGTCATATTCAAGTTTAGAAAGTTTCACTTCTTTACCTTTTTGAGTTACTTCAACTTTTTGGATATCTAACTCTATATCTCAGACACTAATTTTAGTATTACTTTTATTTATATTTTTTCTCCTCATTATTGCATTCATTCTAGCAAGGAGTTCACTATATTCAAAAGGTTTCACTAAATAATCATCAGCTCCAGAATCAAGTCCATCAATAATATCCTCATTTCTACTATTTGAAGTCAGCATAATAATTGAAACATCTTTCTCTCTTTCCCTCAGAGCCTTACATATTTCAAGTCCATTCATCCCAGGGAGATTTATATCCAGAATGACAATGTCATAGTATTTAGTAGCAGCCTTCCTCAGCCCCTCATCTCACACCATAGCAGCTTCCGCAAAAATATCCCTCGAGATTAAAAATCTCACAAGGTTCCTCGACAGGATTTCATTATCTTCTACTACTAGTACTCTCATAGTCTTATTTTTATGTAGTTATTATTCAATTATCTAACTATATTATAAAAAATCAAGTTAAGAGTTGTTTAAGATAGGGTTATTTTCCCTATTTATATTCAGGAATCCATAAACCAGGACTATGAGTATCTGTTTCTACATTTTTAATATCAACTCAGTTTTCTTTCAAGATTGTGTTTGAAGAAAGTATTATTTTACGAATAACTCTATCAG
Source organism: uncultured Candidatus Altimarinota bacterium (assembly GCA_938015605.1). GTDB lineage: Bacteria > Patescibacteriota > Gracilibacteria > BD1-5 > UBA6164 > CALLPO01. Next base: position 3,152 of record CALLPO010000121.1, read on the forward strand.
GTAAATTGTTTAGGTCTCTTACTCTTGTCATTACTAAATTAATATCATTGCTGTATCTTCAAAAAGATTCTGGATAAAAAGGTGTAGTAAAAAAACCAAATGAACCATCTTCTTTTAGATTATCACTTTGTGAGTGTTTTTGTAGTTCTCAATATAAATCAAAACTAACTGTTCATCAATAGGCTATTGTCAAAACCCTCATGCTTTCAACATTTTCCACTAATCAGATAGCATCATCTATACATATTGGCTTAGTGTTTCAAGTGCAATAGATCTGAAATTCAAAGCACCACTTAATATATTCTGCAATTTTTTCTGAATTAAAGTCTTCTACTAGCTCTCTACTATTTAAAGCTTCAATTAAGTTTCTTATTGTAATTGACTCTTCAGGACTTGTTTTGTGTAATTTATTAAAATCGATATTACTGATACTTCAATAATGTGTTTCAAGTTTTAGTTTTAATTCTAACATCTTGACGGCAGCTTCTGTACTTATATCAATAAGTTCTGGGAGTAATTGTTCATTTGAACCATATCTTTTAAAGTCATCAGAGAGCCTTATTCTTAAAGCTGTGTGAGCTTCATTTTGTGTAAATTCTTTTATTCATTCTCATATCACACTTAAATCACCTTTTGACCCTTGTTCTAATTCTAGAATACTATTCTCTTGTTCTCATTTTATTTCAAATGGACATCTAAATTGTTTTTCCATTGAGTATATATTAAAATTATTTAATTTATTTATAACTAAATTAATTAGATTGTCAATTATCACATACTTAATTTAACTTTTTACTTTTTTTCATACTCCTTATAATACTTACATAATATTTCTATTTAAAAACCCACATGAGAAAAATCATATTCCTAGTATTTCTATTACTAACCGTAACTAATGCTTCAGCATTTACAGACATTCAAAACAACTGGTATAAGCAGTCTATTACTGAGTTGAAAGACTTGGAAATCATTAATTGATTTGATAATGGGACATTCCTACCAGAAGATAATATATGAAGGGCAGAAGTTTTGAAAATCATTCTTTCTGCTTCTGATATTGATATTGTAGAACCTGAGGAAAAGTGTTTTTCTGATGTGAGCCTGAGTAGTTGGCAGGCAAAATATATATGTTCAGGAGTTGATAAGGGGATTACAAAATGATATGAAAATGGAACTTTTAAACCTGGCTGAACTGTTACAGTCTTAGAAACTTTGGCTTTTTGAGCAAGAGCATTTGAAATAGATATTAAAGATAAAAATGAGGAAGATGAATGGTATAAAAAATATCAAGATTTTGCTCATGAAAATAATATTATGACAATTCATAGCTATACTATTAATACTCTTATTTCAAGAGGACAAGCAGCTGAAGTAATTAATAAAATGCGTAAATATTCTGATGGTGAAAAACTAGATTATAAGTCTATTGGGTGTACAATAAATCCAAATTTAAAATCAGGAAGCTATACAGCTACTGTTAATGGGAAAACAAGAAAATATTTACTCTATGTACCTTCTGGTATGAAAAAGGATAAAGAAACAAAACTGGCAGTTGCATTTCATGGAAGAACAAATAGTAATGAAATGGTGAGAGATTATATGCAATTAGGATGAGGAAAGTATTGATATAAGCAAAATGATTTTATAGTAGCATATCCTGCTGCACAAGATAAACCTTCGTATAGCTGGTCACAATATGAACATATAGAATTTTTTGATACAATAATTACTGAAGTTTCAGAAAAACTTTGTGTTGATAGAGATGCAGTTTTCTCTGTTGGACATTCACTTTGAAGTTACATGAGTAATAAAGTTTCTTGTCAAAGAGGTGATGTAATTAGAGCTATGGCTTGAGTTGCAAGTGATTGATTTAGAGGAGAGTGTACAGGGCCAGTTTCTAGCCTTATTACTCATCTGCCAAAAGATCCACTTGCTTGATATAGCTGAGGACTCAGAGCATTTAAAATAAGATGAGAAGTGAACTTATGTTGAACAGAAGAAAAAGATACAAGAATTTGAGATATTAAATCTTGTAATGAAAAGCTTAACTGTACTTCTGGAAATACAGTAATGTTTTGTAACTCTTATGCTACCTATTGAACTGATCAACACAGCCGGCCAAAGAATTGAAGTGATGATATACTTGATTTTTTCAGAAATATAGATAACTATGGTGGATAAAAAGAGAGAAGTATATAATTAATATGAACTATGAAAGAAAATAAATTCCCAAGACCAAAACTGGTTATTAGTAAATGTATTAACTTTGAAGCATGTAGACATAATGGTTCTATTATTAGTGAACCTTTTTTGGAGAAACTAGCAGCATATGTTGATTATATTACTGTGTGTCCAGAAGTAGAAATTGGTCTTTGAACACCAAGAAAAGCTATCAGAATTAGTAGGAATGCGACTTGAGAAAAGGCATTATATCAACCTGATTCTTGATTAGATCTTACTGAAAAAATGAATAGTTTTTCTGATAAATTTGCTAAAAGCTTAGTGTCAGCTGAACTTGATGGTTTTATACTCAAAAATAGATCTCCCAGTTGTGGAACAAATAATGTAAAAGTATATAATGGTTTTGATACAAATATGTCTCAGTGAAAAACTTGATGATTTTTTGCTGAGAGTATGAAAGAGAACTTTCCTACTGCAATCATAGAAGATGAGTGAAGGTTAAAGAATTTTAAACTCAGAGAAGAGTTCCTTATGAAAATATTCTGTTTAGCAAGATTTAGAGAATTAGAAAAAAATATTAAATCTCTGTGAGAATTTCACCAAAATTATAAGTTTATGTACATGGCTTTTATGCCAAAACATGAATTATGAAAAATAGTGGCTTCATATAAAAAAGGAAATATTGATGAACTCTTTACCCTCTATAAAGAGGAATTAGAAAAAGTATTTCAAAAAGGAACTTCAAAGTGAAGAATGATCAATGCGTTTGAACACGTATTTTGAGGATTTAAACATATCGTTTCTCCAACAGAAAAAAACTATTATCTTGATCAAATAGTTTTGTACAGGGAACATAAAATTCCAACTTCTTCAATTATTTCATTATTCCAAATTTTAGCTATTCATCACAAAAATGAATATGTTGAAAATCAAGCACTTTTACACCCATATCCAAGTGATTTACTGTATCTTCATGATAGTGGGAAGGATTTAGTGTTGTAAACTAATTAAGGCTATAGATTGCATAATTCAACACACTTGCAAAACTTACCCAACAGAGATAAGGAATCAAAATCAGCCCAGCTGATTTTTTTTGTTTATAGAAGACAACTATATTTATGATAATCATAACCCAAAGCAGAGCTATATTAATAACTCAAAGTCCTGGATTTTGCATTCCAAAGAAGGTAATTGACCACATGAAATTCAGAAATAATTGTACTCAATAAATCACAAGAAGACATGTTGGTACTTTTTTTATTTCTCAAAATTTGGTCCATATTTGAAAAAAACTGTACCCAATCATCAGGTAGAGAATAGTCCACACTGGTCAAAATAACCAACTTGGAGGATTAAAGCTTGGTTTATTGAGAGTAAGAAACCAGCTATCAACTCCAGAAGCAGTTGCATATCAGCTGACAGCTCAAATAAGTACAGGAATAATAAGTGATATTATAATTCTAGGTAGAGTTTTCATTATCTTTGTATTACAAAATATATGAGCCTATTATAGTCTCTTCAAAAACTATTGCAATTTAATACAAAGAATTTATAATAATTCCAAGGTTTGAACACCCATACATTTATGCACATACTCTCTAAAAGTCCCTTTTTAGGAGTTTTTATTTTTTATCAAAATATTATGGAAATACTAAAATATATAAGTGTTTTTGCAGCTGCATTCGTTACTATACTGATTCTTGATACTATTTGGTTAGGTTCAGTTACCAAAGATTTTATTATTAGAGAATTTGGGAATATGGTACTTGTTGAAAACTGAAAAATTAAAATTAACTTGTGAGTAGGTTTACTGGCTTGGTTTATCATTTCTTCAATGATAGTAATCTTTGTAACACTTCAATTCACTACATACAGAGATATCGCTATGTATTGAGCACTTCTGGGGTGTATGAGTTATGCTATGTATGACCTTACAAACCTTACATTTTTGACGAACTATTCTCTGAAGTTTACACTTGTAGATATTGCATGGGGAACATTTGTATGAATGGCTGTAGCTCTTTCTAGTTTTAGTGTTTTAAATCTTTTCAAATAAACATGACAGATATTTTTATAATTCTCTGAATATGTTATATTGTATTATTTTGAGTTGCTTATAAGGTCAAAGATAATTCAATAGTTGATGTTTTCTGGTGAGCAGGATTTTTAATAGTTTCACTTATTCTTATATTACAAAATGCTATATTCTGACTAGCTCAAATAATAACGTTATTATTAATTTCGGCATGGTCACTCAGAATTGTAATATCGATTTGAAGTAAAAAAATCTATCATCCAGGAGAAGATAAAAGGTATTCTGCTTGGAGAAAAAGCTGGAAACATTTTTATCTCAGAAGTTTTTTCCAAGTGTATGTTTTACAGATGATTTTACTTCTTGTTGTATCAACTCCACTTATAATTAACTTTTCTTCTTCTCAAGAGCATATACTGTTATTATCACTTATATGATGATTAATTGCTGCTTTTTGACTCATTTATGAAGCTATTGCAGACAAACAACTCAAAAAATATCTCACTGGAACTCCAGTTAAAGATACTATCTTTACAAAGTGACTCTGGAAATATTCAAGACATCCAAATTATTTTTGAGAGTCGCTATTCTGGCTAGGAATAAGTCTTATCTCTCTACAGTTTTCTGTATGGGGAATAGTTGGTTTTCTTATCATTACTCTATTATTATTATTTGTTTCATGAGTTCCTCTTAAAGAAAAAAGCTACAAAACTAAATTAAATTGGGAAAGCTATAAAGAGACTCCAATCTTTATTCCAAACTTTTTTAAAAAGTAATATTTTAAAAAAAATAGTCTTTAAAATTCTATCAGAAAATATGAATCCAAAAATTCCACTACTTGCTATTATGGTATACTCAGTAATACTTCTATTGATTTATTTTTGAGTTATTCCTAATCCATTATTGTTAGTAGATTATATCAAAAACTTTGATAGTACAACAGTATATATGGCAATGTTTTTAATAATATTACTTGAAAGTATTGTCTTTTTAGGGTTCTATTTTCCATGACAGTTTATAGCAGTTTTACTGGTAGTGACTTATGCTCAGAGATGGAGTGATATTGTTATGCTCACGCTAATTTCAATAGTATCTGTAACTCTGTGAGCTTTCATTAATTATTACCTGTGATATTTTTTCTTTCCTAATAATAAAGAAAAAGTTGAAAAAATTAGTTACAAAAAATTATTACT